>PWOK01000322.1 GCA_003557445.1 Halanaerobiaceae bacterium | reverse complement strand
CTGATAATATTTTCTGTATTCTGGAGGCCCAGAATATTACCATAGTGTGCTTTTAGTATTTTAGCGGCATATTTTTTTTCCTGTTTACTACCATATTTTATATGTTCCAGATAAAAATGTACAGCCAGACCACCAATTCTGTTTATTTCTTTCTTTAAATCCATATCAAAATCTTTTTCTTTATTTATTTCCGTCATTTTTTTTGCAGAAATCTTATCAGAGGCAAAATAAGTAGCCATCTCCGGTAAATTAATATCTTCTTCTTCAGGCTGACTTTTCTCTATAATCAGTTCTCCCATCTGTTTTTTTTGTACCAGGTCACAAAGACTGTTTTTTCCAACTGCCTGAAGTAAAGCATTTTCATAAAATTGATAACCACTACCATTATCCCAGCACAAATCAGAAAAAGGATCCAGCTGTCTTGGTGTTTTAATGTAAAGAAAAAGATTTTTTACAGGTCTGGTCATTGCCACATAAACATTATTTATCTCTTCCATTAATTCTTTTTCTTTTTTTCTTTCAATAAAATCAAAATCCAGATATTTAAATAATTTTTCATAATCAGAACTGGTCAAAAGAAAATTATCAACTTCCTGAAAATTATTATCAAAGGTAATATAAAACTCCATCTTTTCCCCGAAATTACCGCCGGAAGAACCAGGGCTCCAGTAAAAAAACTCACTGGTAAAAGAAAGTCCTTTTGCTTTATGGATAGTCATTAACTGAACTGCTCCCTCTTCTTTTATCCCCTGTTGTTTTAATTGCTCACTTTCTCTGTGTTCTTCAATATAGTTAATCAATTGATGCAGACAGGAAAACTTTTTCAAAATTTCATGAAAACGGTATATATTTTTCAAAGCCCCCCTGTTATCACTGTATAATTCTATAATCCCTGTACTTTTTATGACATATTCTGTCAGCTGTTCATATTCCATTTTCTGCAGTCTTTTAATCTCTCTAAGTACAGGAATTAATTTTTCTTTTGTTATTTTTCCATCAGCAAACATAAATTTTTCTACTTCTTTTTTGTTTTTTAATAAATATTTCAAAGAAGAATTACTGATATTGATTAAATCACTTCTTAAAAATTTTAATAAATAAAAATAATCTCTGTAATTAATGTAATATAATAAAAAATATAGAGGACTAACTGCCCTATGATCAATCAGGCTATCCTTGCTTTCCAGAATATAAGAAATCCCCTGTTTGTCGAGTTCAGTTGCTATTGCGGTTAATTGATCATTGGAACGGGCCAGTATAGCTGTATTATTATAATTCGGTAATTGTTTAATTCTTTTTGAGATTTCTTCTTTTAAGTCACCTTTTATTTTATTATTTAGTTTTTTTATCTCTTCCTGTTTTTGCGGGCTTTTTCTTTTAAATGTCTTGGTTTCTGTATTGATTAAAGCTTTTTCTCCACCCACAATAACTTCTACATACCCTTTATCCTTTTCTGAAAGATAATCAACTGCCTCATATTCCCAGTCAATATCAAGATTAAGAAAAAATTTATTAAGAAATTTTAATATTTCTTTATGGCTGCGGTAACAGGTCAAAAGAGACTCTCTCTTAGCTTTTAAAATTTTATCCAGATCTGAAAAAAGCTGTTTTTCTCCTCCCCTCCAGCCATAAATTGATTGTTTTTCATCTCCAACAGTTATCACATTTTGACAATCTTCCAGTAGAGGTTTTAATATTTTCCACTGTAAAATACTGGTGTCCTGAAATTCATCAATTAAAAGGGTTTTAATCTTTGTTCCAATCAACTCATAAAAATATGCAGTAACCTGGTTGTCTTTTATTAAATCCAGATTGGTCTCATATAAATATTTATATGTATAATTACTGATATCAGAATGAGTAAAAGACTTTTCATTAAATTTTAAATCATCATATAGGGCAAAAATTCTGCCTGAAAAATTATATATTTCTTTTTCATAGGGAATCATCTCCTGATTATAAACATATGCTGCCAGTTGTTCTCTAAATTGCTGATAACAGGCCTCCATATTTTCTTTTAAAGAAGCACAATTCTTTCCCCTCACCTTATTACCATGCCAGAATGTTTTTTTTATCAATAAAGAACAATTTTTTATTATCTTCTGTCTTTTTTGATCTTCATTATTTAGATTTATATATTCTTCGATAAATAAGCTGAAGGGTTTAATTAAAAAGCTTTCATTAAATTCCTTTCCTTTCTTCTGGGCTATCTCAATTAAATAATCCAGTGATTGATCCAGAAGATAGACAAGTTTTTCACAGTTTTTCTTTTTTCTTTCTTGAAAATCAATTAATAAAAATTTCCAGCGATCAATTATCATTTTTTTGATTAATTCAATATAATTTTCTATTTTCCTTTCCCTGTTATCTGTTAAAAAGCCTTCCATAAGTTCAAAATCATGGGGATTATCAAGGATCTTTTTAAACAATCTCTCATATATTGAATTGTTTTCTTCTTCTTCAATAATTTGATATGAATATATATCAAGATATGGTGCTATTGCCTGTTTGAAAATCCTGTTAATAAAGCTATCTATAGTATAAATATGAATACCATCTTTATTTTTGAGCATCATATGATAATTATATTCAAGTAATTCCTTATTTAATATTATTCCAGGTTCAATCTCCTGTAAACTCTCAAAAACATCACTCTTTTCTTCATATTTTAGAATATCTTCAATATGATTAATTATTCTCTCTCTAATTTCAGCAGTTGCTTTACGGGTAAAGGTCATTACAACAATTTCCTCAAATTTTTGTCCTTTTAGCAGAGAAATTACATATTCAAGTGATAGACGATAGGTTTTTCCTGTTCCAGCACTGGCTTTGAGCACTTTTTTCATTTTAGCACCACCCTGCAAATATCGATATAATCACATCTTTTACAGCGGTTTTTATAAATAGCATGATAAATACCACTATCCAATAAATCACTGGTCTCTTTTTCTATTTTCTCTTTAAATTCAATTTCTGTACCTTTAAAACCGGATTCAAGTTTCTCTTCAAATATATCATATAAATATTTATTAACCTCTTTTTGTGGGTTTAAATCCGGATTTTGAAGAATAGAATAAAAATCAAGCTGTTCTTTATCTCCTGAGCCTGTTTTAAAATCAAAAATATATTTTCCTGTTGAAGTATTTATTAAAAGATCAATACGCCCACTTAAAAAGACCTGACAGAGATCATGTTCAAAAAATATTCGCTTTTCTGGAGGTGACCATTCAATACTGACTTTAGTAATTTCTCCTTTTAGCTTTTTATTGATCTGTCTCAAAAAAAACAAAACTGATTGAATAATACTTTTAAGTAATATTTTGCGATAGTAGGGAAGGTAAAATCTATTTATCTTATAATCATATTTTTGGAATTTTTCCTGAATTATCTTTTTAATTTGATCCTCTTCTAAAGAAAAGTTTTTATCACATTTTTTTAGAGAATCTGCAAATATTTCATGAGCCATAATCCCGATTATCCTTAAACTCAATTCCCTTTCAATATCCACCATATCCTCCTGTAAATTACTAATATGCTGTAAATAAAATTTATAATAGCAATCAGTAAGAGTGGTATATTTATAATAACCGAGAAATAATTTGTTTTTATTAAAATCATCAACTTCAATAGGCAGTTTATCTTTTTTTCTGTGTTTTTCTGATAATTCCCTGTATTCACTGATTTTATTTTTCTGATCTTTAAAAATATTTCTTACAAGCAGACCATAATCTGATGTTTTAATTTCTCCTTTTTCCAGTTCTAAATTATAATTCAATCTCAATTCTTCTACAAAAGGGCTACAGGAAATATTATTTTCCAGATCATAAATATAAAAAATGATTGCTTTGTTACTACTAAAAAGATGACGGTAAAAATAATATTTTTCCTGTAAACGTCTATCCTGTGCATTTTTCAAACCCAAATCTGTCCTCTGATTATCATTTAACAAAAACCCTTCAGCTGATTCCGAGGGCAATATTCGCCGGGAGAGATTGAGAAATATTAGATTTTCCCTTTTAATATGTGGTGCAGTAATTAAATCGCTCATATTAATAGATTTTTGTTTATCATTAACTATTTTTTTAATCTGTTTATATTTTAAATAATTAATAGTAAGCAGGAGCAACCCTGAGGCTCTATCATTAAAAAACCCTTTCCAGGAGTCAATTATATCTAATTCTTCTAAAGATCTTAATTCCAGAAGTGAATCAAATAAAGATGATATATTATTCATAAATAAGGTGTCATTTAATAACTCTAGATCAATCTCCTCAAGAAAACAGCAGACCTGATACAAATTATTAAAACCGGCAATCTTTTTAATATTATCAAAAATAATGTTTAAAAATTGAAGTTCATCTATACCTCCATTAATAAGTTCTCTGGAAATATAGATATAATCCTCACCTGCCAGCTGCTGTAGTTTTTTTAAATGATAAACCTCCAGACCATAATATTTCCTGAACTCAGGTAAAGCTAAAGCCTGAAGCAGGTCATTTAATTCCAGCATAAATTTTCCCTTTTCTTTAACTGAATTACTGTACAGGGTTTTAAGTGTCTCCAGAAAACGAAAAATTTTTGTATCTGTAAACTTTAAATCTTTATCCATATCAATTTGTGATGAAGATAATAGACGATGATAATTGCTGTTTTTACTGGCATCAAGTATACTAAATTCCTCTTCTTTTCTTAGCTCAGCAATCATATTAGTTAACTGCAGTAAATCTCCTTCTGTTTCATATAGTTTTAATTGTAATGGTAATTTATCGGGCAAAGAAACATTCTTTATTTTTAGATTAATTTCATCAAAATCCTCCTGTGGAATATTTAAATAGATATTAATTTTCTTTCCTGTTTCTTCAAGTCTCAACAGAAGTTTTTTTTCCAGAGGTGTAAATTCAATAATATTCATAAAAACTAATTCTCTATAATTATTTACAAATTCCTTACTGAAATTATTCATATCAAATGTTAATGTATAATCAGTATAATTTAAATCCTGTAAGCGTTTCAAATATCTTTCTCTTAAATCTTTAAAAAAACTGTATTTTTGCTTCTGCCATTTTTCTAAATTTTTTATTACTTCTATCTGGTATTCATTAAGTTCATTAAAAAAACGAAAAAACTCTGCTGCCAGATCAACAGAATCAAAATAAGTATTAATATTAAATCTCTCTTTCTCAGTTTCTGTCAATAGATCATAAAAAATAACCGCTCTTTTTTCTTCTTTAATAATTAATCTATCTGTGGCAAATATCTTTTCTTTTAAGTCCTTAAATAAAATAAAAATACTTTTTGGTTTCAATAAAGGCTGACTGTAATTTTCTCTGGCCTTAATCATGTTTTTTATATTATCAAAAACATAAATTCTGGATTTAGAACTATCAATTGCTCTTTCAAATATATTTTCTTTATAATCAATATAATTAAATATCATAATGGTTGCTGTTTTTCACCACCTTTGTATTATATCTTTATGCCTCAAGACCTGTTATAAAATAATGGATATTCATTCCCAGAGCACTGGCATTATAACCACCTTCCAGAACACAAAAAATTGGAAGGTTTAATTCAGCAATTCTGGAAGCAATTTTCATATATCCTTCCTCAGTTATACCCAGTGGAGATAAGGGGTCACCCTCATATGCATCAAATCCTGCTGAAACTGCAATCATTTCAAAATCAATATCTTTAACAGAATCAAGTAATTTATCCAGATATATATAATATTCATCATCACCCGGTATATTGGCAAATGTATGATTATAACAATTGGAAAATGATTTTCTGCCTGTTCCCGGATACATTTTTTTATGAAGAGAAATATAAACTATATCTTCCCTATCTTTAAATATATCCTGAGTACCATTACCATGATGGGCATCTATATCTATTATTAATGTTTTTTTGCCCATTTTCTCTACAGCTATGGCCAGACTGTTAAAATAGCAAAACCCCATCACATAATCAGGACCAGCATGATGACCTGGAGGCCTCATCAGAGAAAAACTATTTGTTTGGGCTGCCCTGATGGCTGCCCCAGCAGAAAGTCGGGCAAATTCATAAATATCTTTATAATTGGGAGAATCAGGATCATAAAAATTATTATTTTTAACATTTTCAATATGCTCATCAGTATGTATAAGCTGTAATTCCTCTTTAGTACAGGGTTCAGGTTCAATGAATTCATAATTTAGTTTTTTTAAATCTGTTACTGCTTCTTTTATTCTTTGCGGTGATTCCGGGTGCCATTCCTGTTTATAATTTAAACATTTTTCAGAATATATTAATTTCATAATATATACACCCTTTCTTTTTTCCTATATATTATAATTAAACAAAAATTTTAATTATCCTTTTTTTCCAATATTAATTAGATTATAAAAACTAACCCATCCAGTCTTTCTCACTCTGGATGGGAAATATACTAATCTATTCTCCTTTTAGCCTCTTAATTAGTTTCATTACTTTCTGCAACATAATCATTTAATTTTGTAGTATCTCCTTTATAAAAATCCTCTTTCGCCTCTTTTCCTAATTTCATTATTGCTTTTATAATCTCAGGATCCTTTAATTCTTCATCGGTAAATATATTAGCCTTATTAATATTTTTGTCTTCAGGATCTATTACGAGATAATCCCCGGGTTCAATATTCCATTTTTTTCTCAATTCTACTGGTATTGTTATTCTCCCTCTATCATCAACCTGTAATAATAATCTATTCATTAAATACACCTCCAATGGGAATATGGGTAATGGTTATATAATATTATATATTACTTAAACATTTTTTGCAATTATTCATAAAATAAAGTTTCCCCCTTTTACTTAGTTACGGATTAATATGAAAAACGGGGAAACTCTATGTTAAACTCTATGTTCTTATATCTTTACAGCAGTACCATAAACATATATTTCAGCCATTCCTGTTGAGATTGTTGAAGAAGAAAAACGGACTCCTACTATAGCATTGGCTCCCATTTTTTCTGCCTCAGTAACCATTTCCTCCATTGCCTGATCTCTGACTTCAGCCAAAAGTTCACCATATTCGGATACATCTCCTCCAAATAATTTGCGGAAAAATGCCATAATATCTTTCCCAAGATGAACTGCTTTAACATTATTCCCCCTGACAATACCCAGGACTTCATAATCTGTTTTAATATCATTGGTTGTTATCAACATTTAAAAAACCCCTTTCTAATAAGTTAAATTTCTTTTTTACAAAAAAGATTAACAGCAATAACCAAAAATACAGCAGTAATTAATATCATGACCAATACTGGTAAAAAAGGAAATTGACCTTCAATAAAATATTTACCTCCACCAATATGACTGAAAAGAGATAAATGGCTGGTTTTAGAAAACCATCCCGGTACTGCAGAAATAAATATCAACAGAGCAGCCACAGCCCCTGCCTTTACCGGTTCATCAATAAGAGTTGAAAATAATATACTGAAAGAATAAATCACCAGAAAACCACAAAAAGTAATTAAAGTTGTTATTAATAATTCTCCTGTGGCCACCTCTCCAAACTCATATATTGAAAGCAAAATCAAAAAAATTGTAGAAATAAAAACTGCCAGAAAAAGCCAGACTACTCCTCCAATAACTTTGGTAAAAAAAGCTTCTTTTCTGGAAAGAGGACGGGTGAGAAGAAATCCTAGTGTATTCTTATTTACCTCACCGGCTATGGTATTAATCCCCAGAAGCAGGGCCAGAATAGTTCCAATCTGATAAAGGTTTTTAGCATTCCACTGACTCCAGATATAATAGTTGGTATTTTCCATTAAAGCAAGGTCAGGTAAAAACCTGCTATATTGTTCCCCTGACATCTCCTGAAACATTTCATTTATAATTTGATATGTCAAAGGAATTACAGCACCTGTAACAATTAAAATAATTGTTCCAATAATAAATTTCCAGCGATGTTCTTTCAATTCTTTTTTCAAAAGATTATAATTCATTTTTATCACCTCTTACTTTTTCCATAAAAATCTCTTCCAGATCCTGATCAATTATTTCCAGAGTAAAATGAGGTTGTTGTTTTAATCTTTTCAGGATATTATCTAAGTTTTTACTCACAGTAAAAATATAGGCGTTTTTTTCTTTAGAATAATTTTCAATTCCCGGTAAAGAAAGAACTTCTGTGTCCGGGTCCTGCTGAAAAACAACCCTGATTTTTTTATTATCAGTTTTTAGATCATCCAGCAATTTACTGTCCACAATTTTTCCATTTTTGATTATAGCAACACTATCAGCTATACGCTCCACATCAGACAATAAATGGGATGAAAAGAATACTGTTTTACCTTCTACTGATATTTCCTCCAGGATTATTCTTAAAATTTCCTGACGGTTTACAGGGTCCAGTCCAGATGTAGGTTCATCCAGTATCAACAACTCAGGTTGGGAACCCAGGGCCAGGATTAAAGCCAGCTGTTTTTTCATCCCCAGTGAAAGTTCTTTAACTTTTTTTTGCAGAGGAAGATTGAAAACCCTGTTATATTTTTTAACCAGAGAATCATCCCAGTTTTCAAAAAAACCTTTATTAAAATTTATAATTTCTTTAACTTTCATGTAATCATAAAGCTGATCAACTTCAGGGACATATCCTGTTCTTTTCCTTATTTCCAAAGAATCCTTTTCAATATCATATCCCAGTATTTCACCTGTACCACTCTCAGTACTTAAAAGTCCAAGTAACATTTTAATGGTTGTGGTTTTCCCTGCACCATTGGGTCCCAGAAATCCATAAACACTTCCCTTTTCAACCTGAAGATTAAGATTATCCACTGCCTTAAGATCACCATATGATTTACTAATTCCCTGAATATCAATAGCCATGCTCATTTAATCATCTCCCTTTTTCTGTTCAAATCTGTTTTTGAGTTTCCTTTTAAATTTTTTTAAAAGAGTCCGGGAATCAATTCCCAGTTGATAGGCCCTGGTCATTAAACGATCAAGAGCTTTTTCAATTTCTTTTTCAGCAATTTTTTCATTAAATTCAGGTTTTTGGGCCACAAAAGAACCTGCCCCTCTTTTTGTTTTTATTAAGCCTTCCTGTTCCAGTTCTTTATAAACCCGGGCTACTGTATTGGGATTAATAGTTAATTCCAGAGCCAGTTCTCGCACAGAGGGTAATCTTTGCCCTGGCTTAAGTACCCCTCCTGCAATACTCTCTTTAATCTGGTTTTTAAGCTGTACATAAATAGGAACTCCACTATTTGTATCTATATAATACTGCATTATGACCTCCATTTGTTCTAATGTACTAATATTTTAATACAATTTAATTATAAATCAGTACGCTTTTTTTGTCAAGCTTTTTTGACAAATAATAAGAATTGTTTTAAAATTAAACAGAACTAAGATCAAAAATTTGTTGAAATTTGGGAGGAATAAAAAGTGAGCAATAAAAAAATTAAAAATGTGGGTTATCATATTAGTTCTAAAGATTTAACCGGTAATAAATTTCTGGAAAATAGTATGGAAAAATTCGGGATAGAATGGGCTCAACTTTTTCTGGGAAATCCCAGATCATATAATATTGGAGATCCAACCATTAAGAGAATAAAGGAAAGCGATTTAGACCTGAATCTTATAATACATGGCCCCTATATAATAAATATTGTCAACCAAAAACATAATGTATATAATAGATCACTTGAATGTATTGCAGAGGCTCTAAATATATGTAATGATTTAAATATAAAATATTATGTTACTCATCTGGGATCAATGCCCCAAAAAACTGAAAGTGCAAAGGTTATTGATATCCTTACAGACTCCTGTCATCAAATATTAGAAAAAACAGATGATGATCTAAAAACAGAATTACTTCTGGAAACTTCAGCGGGTTCAAAATCAGGTACCAGAGTTGGAACCCTGGAAGAAGTAATAGGAGTAGCTGCTAATTTTGATTCAAGAATTGGGGTATGCCTGGATACAGAACATGCTTATGCCAATGGACTTGATTTAACCAAACTCAATTTAGAAGAAACAGCCCCTGAGATAAAAGTGGTTCATCTTAATTCTATACCTGAAGATGTAGAATTAAATTCCCACCGGGACAAACACGGGAAAATTTATCTCAAAGACTGCAAATCAAGTGTTAAAGATAGCCTTGAACAATTAATTAAATATTTTTTCTCCAGAGAAGTTCCCCTGATTCTAGAGAGGTCTGGGAAAAAAATTATTGAAAGTGATTTTGAATATATAGCCAATCTAATCGATTGAAATTATTATATTTCTTCCTGTTCTTTGTTATTTAGACTGGTTTTAACATCCTCCGGTAATTCCCAATCAAAAAGATCCATATTATCTTTTAGATGATCTTTTGATGAAGCTTTGGGTATAACTATAATATCTTTTACTATCATCCATTTTAAGACCAGCTGAACAGGGCTTCTCTCATATTTTTTACTTAATTTTAAAATTTCCTGATCTTCAAAAATTTTACCTCTGGCCAGTGGACTGTAGGCAGTGACAGTTATATTATTTTCCTGACAAAAATCCAGTACCTCCTTATTGTAATTATAAGGGTGAAACTGAATCTGATTATTGCTGATCTCTGCAGAACTTTTATTCAGGGCTTCTTTCAGATGTTCTATCATAAAATTACTGACTCCAATATTTTTAGT
>PWOK01000076.1 GCA_003557445.1 Halanaerobiaceae bacterium | reverse complement strand
GAATAGGCAAAAATGATAAAGCATTGGGCTACTGGAGAATATCCAATAGCCCAATACTTTGCTTTATCGCACTTTTACTAATCAAAGATTTTAAAATATGTCTTTATTCTCTATATCTACCTCTATTGAAAGCATCTCGTACTGCAGAGGCAATTTTACTTGATCTAATTGTTGCTGCAGTTACTCCATCAACTTCGGTCTCTATAGCATCAAGAACCGGAGTACCTTCTGGAGTTCCTTCCATATAAGCCAGCCTTTCCACTATTTCATCTCTGCCCTGAGCTCCTTCCAGGAATTTTAATGCTTCTATGTACTGTTCTGCCATTCCTCTAATCTGTTCTTCATTAAAAATATAACCTTCAGGAATTTCAGGATCAGCAGCATCATATACTATACCATCATATTGTTGATGTCTAATTCTGGTGTTAACAATTTCTTCATCCTCAAGAGTAATCTGAATGCTTAAATTATGCTCCCTGTCATCAAAATGTCCCCGATAATCACCATCCTGTAAACTCCAGACTGGCCATTCAGCTTCTGGTTCAGGGGGTTCACATGCTGATAATAATAAGAAAGTAGCAGTTATTACAATCAGTATTAAAATTAATTTGTTTTTCATTTTTTCACTCCTTTAGTATTTTTTTATTGATATAATTTTTTCATATTTAGAATACCATAAATGTATCAATCTGGTCCAGTCAAAAACTGGCATAAAATTATAACAGATTACTTTAACACCAACCCGTGATAATTTTTTTATAGTATTTTTATAATTTTCTATGTAACCATCTCTTGAAGGTAACCCCAATTATTCATAGCAAAAATATGCTCCATAGTATCAAATTATATTCTTTTAATCATATAGTAAATACTATATAATTAAAATTAACAGATTATAATAATTTTAGGGGGAAAAATAAATGTTTTCAGATAATGAAATTAATATTATTAATTTTAGTATGGGAAATGGTCCTGTAAAACATGGAAAAGAAATGTTATTAAGAGAGTTAAAAAAACATGTTAATATTAATGAAATTAAACACTGGAAAAATATTGAAAAAGGGTATACTATTATTATGGGATTGGTGGAAAATAAAAATATAAAAAGATTACTTGATTTGAGTGGAATTGATATCTCTAAAAAGCCTGAAGGAATTGTATATCAATGGTGTGATATTGAAAACAATAAACTATTAGTTATTGCCGGAACTGATATAAAAGGATTAATGTATGGTTTATTGGACCTATCCCGGGAGATTAAACATATGGGTATCAATGGTTTATTACAAATTAAAGATTCAGTAGAATTTCCAGAAGTGAAAATAAGGGGAGCCAACAGATTTCTTATGGGTCCCCTTGATAATAGCTGGTTTTACAGTCAGGAATTCTGGCATTATTATTTAAGACGTCTTGCTTTATACAGATATAATAGATTTGTTTTAATTACCGGTTTTGATACCGGATATATGTCTCCCCCTTATTCATATTTTGTTAAAGTTCCAGGTTATGAGAAAGTATCACCTGAAGGTGTTGATAGAAATAAGAGAGAAAAAAATATAAAACAACTCAGAAAAATTGGTCACTTATGTTCATATTATGGAATTAATTTTTACTTTAGTACCTGGCAACAGGTTCCCTGGACAGATGATCAAAAACAGATGATTACTGGAATATCAAAAGATGAAAAAGAACTATCTCTTTATTGTGCCAGGGGATTGAAGACATTATTGGGAAAATGCCCGGAAATAGATGGTGTCCAATTAAGGGTTAATTTAGAATCAGGTGTGGGAACCAGGGAAACCAATGAATATTTTTGGAAAAAAATAATAAAATATTTTGCCAGACATAATAATAACAGTAAAAAGAAAGTTAAATTGGCATTAAGAGCAAAAGGACTTACTGATCACATGATTGATTATACTCAGAAATTGGGAATTGATTTAGAAGTACCCACTAAGTATTGGTGTGAACACCTGGGTTTGCCCTATCATGTATCAAAAATGCGTAGTGGAGAACTAAAAAGGCTTGATGATTTAAATCATAGTCGTCGTTACAGTTATTCTGATTTATTAGAAAAACCACTCTGGTTTGATATGATTTATAGGTTATGGAATATTGGCTCATCAAATATATTATTATGGGGTGATCCTGATTATGCCAGACGTTTTGTTAATAGTATAAAACCGGGACAGGCAAAAGGATTTGAAATAACGGATCCCTTAAGCATGAAAGGAGGCAGGGCCAGTATACATAAAAATAACTGGTCATTATATAAAGATGAAAAATACAGATTGGGTAAATGGGAAAATGAACGATACTGGTTCTGGTATCTGGTTTTTGGAAGAATAGGTTATAATCCTGCTACAGATAAAAAAATATGGATGAGGGAATTTAATAATAGATTTGGAACTGGTGAAATAGGAGATTTGATTGAGAAAACATATCGAGCTGCCAGCAAAATTCTTCCCCTGATCACAGCATTTCATATGCCCAGACATCCAGCTTTAATTTATTGGGTGGAATTGAGTACTGGAGGAGCTCTTTTTTCTGAAAATAATTATAATAAAGATTTTGGAGGAGTGAATTATATTAACACTGAACCGTCTGAACCGGGATTGTTTTACAGTATTGATCAATATACTTCCGATTTATTAAAGGAAGAGTTTGAACATAAATATACTCCATTACAGACCGGTGAATGGTTGAAAAATATTGCTCAGGAAATTGATAATCTTTTAAACAAACTTGAACAAAAGGATATTAGTTTTCAACATAAAAATCAGGAGATTGAATTTTTAACTTCAGGGATTGATTTTAAAATATTAAAGAACCTGGCCCTGTTTCATTCAGAAAAAATTAAATCAGCAGTTAATTTAAGTCTGTATCAAAAAACAGAAAGGATTAATTATTTAAAACAGGCCCATAATTATTATTTAAAAGCCAGGAAATACTGGGAAGAAATTGTTGCTGTAAGTGATGGTGTCTATAATGATGATTTAATTTTTGGAACAGGAGTTGGACCGGGAAGGAAGGGGCACTGGAAGGATAGATTGATAGAAATTAATAGGGATCTGGAGAAGTTAGAAATGATGTTAATAGAGAAAAAAACAGAAAAATCTGTGGATACAGATAATAATATATTTCCCAAAAGTTCAGATTGTTTTTCTTTCAGTATTGATACAGAAATACCTGACCGGCATTCAGCTGATGAAGACTTATATATAAAGTTAACAACTGGTGGTTATTATAATTATGATGATATAAAAATACATTATAGAAAAATGAATCAGCTTGAAGGGAGTTTTAATACCATTACCATGGAAAAAGATGGTCAAAAATACAGAGGTATTATACCTGAAGACTATCTGGATGAAAAAAGGGATTTATTAATATATTTTTCTACCATAAAAGAAAGCAATTGTTTAATTTACCCCGGTATTAACAATCCAGAAATTTTATTTCCCTATTTTATGATTAATATTATATAGACTTTAACTGGAGTCTATTTTCTTGAACCATATAAAAATTAATGCTATAATCAAAAAGAGGTATAAATAAAAGGGATTATATTAAAAAAACTTAATGGAGGTAAAATCATGCAATATACAACACTTGGTAAAACCGGGGTTCAGGTATCAACCTTATGTTTTGGAACCATGTCTTTCGGTGGTGATGCTGATCTAGAGACCTCTAAGGCAATGTTTAAACGCTGTCGAGAAGTTGGTATTAATTTTTTTGATACAGCTGATATTTACAATGAAGGAAGATCAGAAAAGATACTTGGTGAATGCATTAAAGATTGTAGGGATGAAATAGTACTTACTTCAAAAGTTTTTAATAAAACAGGTGAGGATATCAACAAACAGGGTTTATCACGTCGCCATATTCTGAAAGGGATAGAAGCAAGTTTGCAACGTCTGGGTACTGATTATATTGATGTTTATTTCTGTCATCAGTTTGATTCCAAAACAGCTATAGAAGAAACATTAAAAGCAATGGATGATCTGGTCAGACAGGGTAAAATACTTTATCCAGCAGTAAGTAACTGGGCTGCCTGGCAGATTGAAAAAGCACTGGGTATTTCCAGGAGAAAAAATTTAAGTCGTTTTGAAGTTATTCAACCCATGTATAATTTAGTTAAAAGACAGGTAGAGGTAGAAATATTGCCAATGGCCAGGAAAGAAAACCTTGGGGTTATATCTTATAGTCCTCTGGGAGGAGGATTATTAACAGGTAAATATGGTAAAGATAAAAAACCTGATAAAGGTAGAATAGTTAATAATGATATGTATAATAAACGTTATGGAGAAAATATATATTTTGAAATTGCAGAAAGATTTACCCAGCATGCCAGAGAACATGGAGTTGACCCGGTTTCTCTTGCTGTAGCCTGGGTAAAATCACATCCTGCTATAACTGCTCCTATTATTGGTGCCCGTAATTTAGAACAATTAGAAGGTTCTCTTGGAGCTCTAGAGATTGAGATGACACCTGAATGGAGAGAGGAAATTTCCAGTTTATCTTTTACTCCCCCTCCTGCTACTGACAGACTTGAGGAAATTAAATAGGAAACAAATTTTTAAAGATATCCTTTAACCATCAGGATTAAAAACTCCTGGTGGGTAAAATAATTATGTAAATAAAATAACCGAATTATTAAGGGGTTAGACTGTTTAAATAAAAATCTGTAAACCAATTAACATAATTTTTTGTGATTGTAAAATATGATAAAAGTATAAAAAACTATAATATACAAAGAATAAAAGGATCAATTACTTTTATATTTTAATTTAATTAAAACTTAAATGAGGGAGTGATAAAGATGGTTGTAAAAAAAGGTGAAAATATTAAAGGTTTTAATTTGATTGATCAATATGAAAAAGAAAATAATTTAACTGACTTTGATGGAAAAAAAGTATTATTATCCTTTCATCCACTGGCTTTTACATCAGTTTGTGCTACACAGATGCGAGATTTAGATGATAATTATAAACAATTTGAGGAAATGAATATTGTTCCTTTAGGTATTAGTGTAGATGCTCAACCCTCTAAGGCTGCATGGGCTGAAAGTCTGGAATTGAAAAATATAAAAATACTTTCAGATTTTCACCCTAAAGGACAATTAGCCAGGGAACTGGGTATTTATCTGGAAAATGCAGGTTTTTCTAAAAGAGCAAATATTCTTCTTGATGAAAAAGGAAAAGTTTTATGGGTTAAAGTATATGATCCCTCTGAATTGCCTGATATAGATGAAGTAATATCAATTGTTAAAAAATTTGATAAATAATAAAACTTATAGGGCAGATATTAATTCTGCCCTAATTTATTATTACATATTTTAAAAAAATTAAATAGAAAAAATTGAATGGAGGCTTTTTTATTTTGAATAAAAACAAGAAATCTTTAGACTGGCAGAATCCTTCTGTTTTTAATATTAATCAGACAGAACCCCATACTATTTTGATTCCTTATGAAACTGAAGAACAGGCTTTGAATAATGATATAAAAAAATCCCCAAATTATTTTTCTTTAAATGGTTACTGGAAATTTAAATGGAGTGAAAATGTAAAAGAGGCACCACAAAACTTTTATGAAAATGATTTTGATTATACAGACTGGGATAAAATAAAGGTTCCTTCAAACTGGCAAATGGAAGGATATGGACATCCCATGTTTAGAAATGTTCCTCATACTTTTCCTTCAGATCCCCCGAATATTCCTGAAAATTATAATCCCACCGGTTCTTATATTCGTTCTTTCTATTTACCCGATGACTGGCAGAAAAAGAAAATATTTTTGCATTTTGAGGGGATAAAATCTGCTTCATATGTCTGGATTAATGGTCAAAAAGTAGGATATAATCAGGGAGGTATGGAACCGGCAGAATATGATATTACGGACTATTTGGTTAAAGGTGAAAACAAAATTGCTGTAAGGGTTCTGAGATACTGTGATGGAACATATCTTGAATGTCAGGATATGTGGCGTTTATCGGGGATATATAGAAATGTATATCTAATGGCTGTTCCAGAAGTTCATATTCAGGATTTTTTTGTTAGAACTGAATTTGATGGGGATTACCGTGATTCAGTTTTGAAAGTTGATGCTAAAATCAAAAATTATTCAAAAAATATTTCAGAGAATTATAATTTTCAGGTCGAACTTATTGATTCTAATAAAAACAAAGTATTTAATGAGCCGGTAAAGATCGGATTTAAATTACCTGTTTCAGAACAAACTAAAATTTTGAAGTTATCTGAAGTTGTGGAAAAGCCTGAAAAATGGTCTGCAGAGAAGCCCTATCTCTATACTCTTATTTTGAAATTGCTGGATAGCAGGGGAGAGGTAAAAGAAATTGTTAGTAACAGAATTGGTTTTAGAGAGGTGGAGATAAAAAATCAGGCTATATATGTTAATGGTGTAACTGTTAAATTAAATGGTGTTAACAGTCATATGCAGCACCCGGAAACAGGAAGAATGATGGATGTAGAAACAATGAGAAAAGACCTGACTTTAATGAAAAAATTTAACATTAATTGTGTAAGGACCAGTCATTATCCCCCCAACCCGGAATACCTGGAACTGGCAGATGAAATTGGACTTTATATTATAGATGAAACCGGAGATGAAGCCCATGCCAATGAATATTTATCTGATAAAAAGGAATGGAAAGAACAGTATCTGGATCGAATGAAAAAAATGGTCTATAGGGATCGCAATCATCCTTCAATAATAATCTTGAGTGCAGGAAATGAAAGTGGTTGGGGAGATAATATATGTTCTATTATTAAAGAAGGCAAAAAAATAGATCCATCTCGTCCAGGCTGGTTATATGGAGGAAATTTAGATGAAAATCCTAAAAATAATCCGATTAAATGTGAGGATATTGTTGGTCCCCGTTATTTAAAACCCTATACACTGGAACATAGATTTGGAAAAGTTTCCGAAAATGATGATCCCCGTCCTTCTTTTATGGATGAGTATTTATCTGCAGCTGGTAATGGTCTGGGAGGACTGGATGAATACTGGGATTTGATTTACAAATATCCATGTTTAACCGGAGGTGCTATCTGGGACTGGGTCAGTCCTGGAATTAAGAAAAAAATTATTATAATACCTGACCATTCACCTGCTAATATTATGTGTAATTTAATGGGTACAGCCAGGCTTGTTTCAACAGAAAAAGGTAAAGCTGTAGCCCTGAGTGGCCATGATGACTGGGTGGAAGTTTACCGTGATCCGGAGTTAGATATAACTGGAAATAAACTTACTCTCTTTTTAGAGGTGAAACCGACTGGCTGGAGTGGAGATGGTTCTTTTCTAACTAAAGGTAGTCATCAGTATGGCTTAATTCAGAGTACCGAGGATCAACTGGAGTTTTATGTATATGGGGATAAAAAAGTTTCAGTTAAGGTTGATACACCTGATAACTGGTATAATAACTGGCATTGTTTAATTGGTATTTATGATGGTGAAAAATTGAAATTATATATTGATGGAAAATTGTATGGTGAAAAGAAATGTCGGCAGAAACTTCTTGATAGTCCTTTTCAGGTTAATATAGGCAGAAATGCTGAAATTCATGGACAACAGCATGAGGGTTCAATATGTGAGGCTATTGTTGGTGGAGTTAGAATATTTGATCAGGCAGTATCTGTTGATCTGCTTAAAAATAATGATAAGTCATTAAAAGAAAAAGCAAAATTATGGCTGGATTTTGAAAAAAGTGAAGAAAAAGGTGACTTTTATTCACTGGGTATTGGGGCAAGGCCTTATGGTCTGGTCTGGCCCGACAGATCAATAAAGCCGGCACTATGGCAGGTAAAAAAATCAGCACAGCCTGTAAAGATAGAAAAAGTGGATCTGGGGAAAGGTATAATAGAAATAACCAACCTTTTTCATTTTATAAACCTAGAAAATCTGGATGTTTGCTGGCAGTTAACTGATGGAGAAATGGCCATACAGCAGGGAAAATTAAATCTGGATATTAAACCCACACATAAAAAAAGAGTACAAATACCACTTGATAGCACTGGACTGAAAGGGGAAACCTTTTTATTAATTCAATTTAAATTAAAAGAAAGTACAAAATGGGCTGAAAAAGGTCATCAGGTTGCCTGGTCACAGTTCAAAATGCCTGAAACCCTTAATCTAAAAAAGAGAAAAATATTTATTGATAGTAAAAAGGAGATAAAATGTGAAGTCTCAGAGGAATTAATTGTGGTTAAAGGAGATAATTTTACTTATGAATTTAATAAAAATACTGGATTGCTGGATAAAGCATTTTTTGATGATCGGATATTTTTAAATCATGGGCCTTTATTTAATGTCTGGCGTGCTCCAGTAGCCAATGAACTTGACGAGTGGGCTTTAAGTAGTATTCCTGAAATAAGTCCTAAAAAAGAAGGACTTGGTGATAATGTTGCTAATGGCTGGCTAACAACAGGATTAAATAGACTTAAAAATGAAGTAGATGACATTAGTATTCAAAAGAAAAAATCTCTGATCAAAATAAAAATTGAAAGTACTGCTGCTGCCAGTAATTATTATACTGGATTTAAAGTGTTTTATAATTACTTTATAAATGGTAATGGTGAAATCAAACTTAAAGTAAAGGTTATACCACATGGTAGTTTTCCACACTGGATTCCTAAAATTGGTTTAAAAATGCTTTTACCCAATAATTATAAACACCTGAAATGGTTTGGCCGTGGTCCCTTTGAAAATTATCCTGATCGTAAAACAGGAGCCAGAATCGGGATATATCAAAATACTGTTGATAATGAATATCAGCCATACCTGGTGCCTGAGGATTATGGAAACAAAACGGATGTCAGGTGGTTATTATTAACTGATAAAAATGGGAGGGGTTTAAGGATATCTGGAGAAAAACTTATAAATATAAGTGTACATAAATTCACAACAGATAATTTAAGCAGAGCCAATTATATATTCCAATTGCATCAATCTGATTATATTACTTTGAATATTGATCACAGAGTGTCAGGATTAGGAGGAAGTGCTATTTCAGTTTTAAATAAATACAGAGTTTTTCCTGGAGTTGAAGAATTTACGGTTTATTTGCAACCAGTGTAAAAATAAATTTTATTTAAAAGGAGAATTTAATAATGTCTAAAACAAAAGTCAGTATTAAAAATGAGAGTTTTTTAATTAATAATCAAAAAACTTATTCAAAAATTGAGAACAGTAATCCAGAAGTTCATGGTTTGTTGATGAATGCCAGATTTATACAGGGTGTTTTTGATGATCAGGCAGATCCCGATCGTTTTGCCCGTTTTGGAGAAAGTGAATGGGATCCTGATAAAAATACTGATAAATTAATTGCAGCTTTACCGGAATGGTATGATTATGGTTTGAGGGCATTTACAGTGGGTTTTCAGGGTGGTGGTCCTTTTTATACTATAGATAATTCCAGCATTGAAAATAATCCTTTTGGAGCAGATGGAAAAAGCATTGATCCTGCATATAGGGACCGGATGCAGCGTTTAATTGAGGCTGCAGATCAATTGGGTATGGTGGTAATTGTCAGTTATTTTTATCCCGGACAAACACCACGTTTACAGGATGAACAGGCTGTAAAAAATGCTGTTATTACTGCCTCTAAATTCCTTAAAAAAGGTAAATTTAATAATATATTAATAGAAGTAGTAAATGAACATAATATAGCCAAACCACATTCGATACTTACAGAACCGGAAGGAATGGTACAATTAATTGAGCTGGCCCGGAAAGAATCGGGTGGAATTCCTGTAAGTGCCAGCAGGACAGGAAACAGTACTAACGAAAAAGTAGCTAAAGCCAGTGATTATATATTAATACATGGAAATGACTGTTCCCGACAGCAATATTATAACCTGGTAAAAAAAATTAAAAAATGGTGTCCGGATAAACCAATTGTCTGTAATGAAGATTCTCAAAAAATTGATCAACTGGAGGTGGCTTTTAATACTTATTCTTCCTGGGGTTATTATAATAATATGACCAAACAGGAACCACCAACTGACTGGGGAATAACTGAGGGAGAAGATAGATATTTTGCTCAAAGAATGGCTTTAGGGATTGGAATTGAAGTACCAGCTATCCCACCGGAAAAACAATTTTTTTTACAGGGATTTGAATCAGATATGGAATATCAGGGAAAAAGATGGCCGAGGGTATCAGCTTTATATCCGGAAAAAATTGATTATGTAGATTTTTATCTTGATGGAGATTTAATTTATACTGCTTATGAAGCTCCACACACCCTTTATTATATAAATTCCTTTGAACAGAGAGGTATTGAATTTAAGTCAGAAAATGAGGAATTTAAAGGTATAATTTATTTAAGAAATGGAGAAAAAATTGAAAAAAAAGTTAATCTGAAAGAAATATAAACAGTAAAAAAATTAAAATATGGAAAAGAAAGATAATTAAGCAAAGATTAATAGTCTTTAAAATGTTTTCTATATATCCATGAGATAACCAGATCTTAAATTGACAGAATTAAAAATATAATTTATAATAGGTTTGACCACAAAAAGCCTAAAACATTTTCCTTTTTTGTTAAATAATTATGAATAATTTATATTAAAATAATCACATTAAAATCCTTTGATTTGTTGATATAACAGGGATTATATGATAT
>PWOK01000141.1 GCA_003557445.1 Halanaerobiaceae bacterium | reverse complement strand
GCAGGAATCATTTTAGGTTCTTTAATTGGTATAATTTTTTTTGATGGAATTCCCGTAGGTCCTTTAACAGCAGCAGGATTAACTGCGATTTTCCTCCAATTAATGGGGATTATAGCCTGAAAAGGGGGGGTCATCAATTTGAGAACTTTCTTAATTTTAATAACGATGATTACCTTTATCAAAAATTATAAAGAAAAATATAATAACTATAATTATAATTTTTATATCAAAAAAAGTAAAAACAATAAGAATAAGGATAATTAATTATTATTCTTTAAAAAAGTAATCATCTCTTTTTCCCTGATCAAGAAAAAACTCAGGATTAATATCAATAGACCAATACCACTACCCCCAAAATACATGGTCCTGAGGCTAATTTCCAGTAATGAAGCAAAAGCCGGTGGTCCGGCAGCAACTCCCAGAAAACGGGCAGCACCATAAATTGAGGTAATAACACCTCTCTGTTCTGTTCTGGCAGAACTGGTTACCAGAGTGTTTACAGAGGGTAGAACAAGGCCTGTACTGATACCAATGATTGAAAAAAAGATCAAATAAACTAATAAAGAACTAATATAATTCAAGAATAAAAGAGAAAGGGGTATTAATGTCAAACCTGTTAAAATAGTTAATTTAAAATGTTTTTTTGCATTTTTCAAATAACGGCCATTTAAATAGGAAGTAATGGATAAAAATAATATGGGTATAGCAATAATTAAACCCCTATATATACCTTTTATATGATGTTTTTTTTCCAGAATATCAGAAAAATAGGATAGAAGGCCAAACAAAACAAACAAAACCAGCATTCCGGTAAGAATTGTAATAATTAAAGAGAGTCCCTTTTCTAAAAATATATTTTTTATTTTTTTTAAATAGTCTTCAAATCCCTGTTTCTTTTTTTGTTTACCTTCTTCACCAAAAACCCAAACTGCAATAGCAATAGGTACTGCCAGAAAAGCATAAAAATAAAATAAAGCAATCCAGCTAATTAGGCCGACAGCAGCTCCCAGGATCGGGCTGGCAACTTTACCCAGCCCATTGGCAGATTCTATTATTCCCAGGACTTCACTCCTTCTTTCTGATTGAAAATTATCTCCGACAAGTGCCATTACTATAGGAGCTGTTCCGGCAGCACCAATTCCCTGAATTATTCTTCCTCCCAGTATAATAGTTATGGGATTTTCCATCAATAAAGCTGCTGTTCCACTTACTATTCCCCCCAGCCCATAAACTATAAGAGCGGGGACAATAACTTTTATTCTTCCAATTTGATCACAGAGATATCCCAGAAAAGGAATAGCTATCCCTGCAGATACAGAAAAAAATGTTATTAAAAGCCCTACTTCGAATTGAGATATATTTAAAGCTTTTTTTATTTGTGGAAATTCAGGAATAAGCATAGAATTTCCCAGAACCATAATAAACGGTATAGCACTATAGGCTAATATCATTAATGTTTCATTTTTTTTCATTTATTATTATGTCTCCTTAATATTTCTTATTATATTCTTTATTATTATATTCTTTATTATTATATTTAAAAATATTAATTTAATACAAAAAGCTTAGTTTTGCTCACTTTCACAAACCTGATTTGCTCCAGTCTAACTTTTTATTTATAGGACTTTTTTTTTTCAGTATTTTCTTTTTTATCCTCTGTGTTTTCTTCATTAATATTATTTGAATTATTATCAGGAGAAGATTGTTTATCAGTAAAATCTCTATTATTTCCCTTATTGTTCAGTAAATTCAACAATAGGGGGAGCATCTGCTGAATATTGGTTCCTTGATTACTGCCTGTTCCCTGTTGAAGCTGACTGATAAGCTGTGTTAATTGATTATTCTGTGTGCTTGTAATCTGTTCATTAATATTTTGTTCAGGTTTATTTATTGTTTGATAGTCTTCATAGATATCAATAATTTTAATTAAAGCTATAAGACTGATAAGGCTAAAAAGATCTTTATTGGATAATTGGCCATCCTTCTTTTGTAAAATATTGCTAATCTGTTTAATTAACTGAGAATTCATAATTACCTCCTTTCAAAATGATTTTGTTATAAATGTATTATTTATTATAGAGTATTATGATTATATATTTTGCGTATATATATAATGTATGTTAAAATTATAATGTTAGTTAAAATTAGTTTATAAATAATAAGGAAACAGGGGATTATATATATGGAAGAGACCATAGTACATCCATCAACTACAAGAAAGATATTAAATAAATATAATATACAATTAAAAAAAAGTATGGGCCAGAATATGCTGGTCGATCAAAATATACTGGATATTATTATAGAGACAGCTGAGATTGAGGAAGATGAAATAATTATAGAGATTGGGCCCGGTATTGGTTCACTTACTCAAAGAATAATTGATAAACTAAAAAGTGGTGAAGTAATTGCTATAGAAAAAGATAATAGATTAATAAGAATACTGGAGGATATTTTTAGTAATAATAACTTAAAATTAGTTAATAAAGATGTCTTACAAATAAACTGGGACAAATTACTGGGAAAAGCAAAATATCAGCAAAAGAAAATAAAAGTGGTCGCCAATTTACCATATTATATTACAAGTCCGGTAATTATGAATTTACTGCAAACAGAAACTCAATTTTCCAGTATGATTTTTATGGTCCAAAAAGTAGTTGCT
>PWOK01000170.1 GCA_003557445.1 Halanaerobiaceae bacterium | reverse complement strand
TTCCTTCACCATTAGAACAATGGATTAAAGGTATCAAAGATGATAGTGAAATACACTTTGGTCTTAAAGAAGGAATTCAATTAACTGAGTTAATGGAAACAGCCTATAAAGCTAACAAAAAAGGAAAACATGTGAAAATATAAAAAAACAGGGGATAAAGATTAATAATTATTAACCTTTATCCCTTTTTATAGCTCATTAATTAAAATGTATGTCCAAAACTAAAATGAGGTCTTCTTTCCCATCTGTTTTCTTCACTGAGAATCATACCATAATCTATTCTAACCATACCCAGTGGGGTATTAACTCTTACACCCAGTCCTGCAGAAGTATTTAGATCACCAAAGGAAAATTTTCCTTCATCCCAGGCATTACCGGTATCAGCAAAAATTACACCGGTAAAATAATCATGAAGTGGAATACGGTATTCAACATTACCCAGTATCATATTATTCCCTTTAAATGAAAATGATTGATAACCACGTAAACTCTCAGAACCACCAAGCCGGAATTGTTCAATATCTGTTTCACCAAAAACTGTTCCACCTCTTAATCTAAAAGCCCAGGCATGATCTTCTGCAAAACCAGGATAATATCTTCTTAAATTTGCCTGTACCTTTTGAAAATGATGATCACCACCAAGAATAGAACCGGCTATTTCCAGAGAAATATTGTGCAGACTTCCCTGAGTGGGGAATATTCCATGATTTCTGCTATCATGTCGGGCATCAAAGGTCACACTTCTGGTTTGACCACTGTAATCTTCTATATCCTCATCATCATATTCTCTCTGTATCCTTTCCAGTTTAAATCGAATATTACCATCCCAGGTTGCTGTAATGGGATGTCCCAGTAATATTCCTCCACCATGTTTTTTTTGTTGAAAATCTTCTCTAAAATCTTCAGTTTGATAATAATAATTTAAGCCAAGTGAAAAATCACTACTTTTTAATCTTGGTTCAAAAAAATCAAAAGTAAAATTCTTGTCTTTTCTACCAAATTCCCATTTAATATCAATCTGTTGCCCATAACCCAGCAAATTATTTTCTTGAAGATTTAACATACCCATCCAGCCACTTCTGGTATTATAACCACCACCAAAATTAAATGAACCTGTATCTCTTTCTTCAAATTCAATAATCAAATCAAATTTATTTGTTCCCTGAATTATTTCTGGTCTGGGATAGATTTCTTTAAAATAATTTAACATAAATAATTTCTGTAAATCTTTTTGAATATCATGAAAAGAAACTATTTCACCTTTTTCAAAATTAAATTCTCTGAGTATAACATGGTCTTTTGTTTTCTGATTACCTTTAAAAATAATATCATTTAAAATACCAACTCCCAGATTAATGTTCAAAACACCATTATCAAATCCGGTATTATAAAAATCTATATAGGTATAATTCTGATCAAATATTTTTGTGGGTATATATCCATCTTCAAAAAGTTTTTCCTCAATGTTTGTTAATCCCTGTGAAATTTGTTCAATATTTGCCTTCTCTCCTTTATCAATACCAAGAAAGTCAATTAATTGACTTTCTTCATAAACAGTTGTTCCTTTAAAAATAATATCTTCTACAACCTGTTCCTGAAAAATTGCTCCTGTAGTAGAAGTAAACATTAACAATAAAATAAAAATAAATAATATTAATTTCTTTTTATTCATATTTTCTTTCCTCCTGATTTCTCTATAATATAAATTTTTAACTAATATTATATGTTCAATATATCTTACTTAATTCCTGCATTTAAAATAAGTTTATTTTTGTAAATTAATAAAAAAAAATAATAAATCAATTATTATTTGTCCTTTTCTAAGGCTTTATTTATTAATAAATCTAATTTCTGGCTTAAATTAATGATTTTTTTATTTGTAAAAGAAATATTGTCTTTTTTGGCATCTATTAGAGTAGCTCTTAGTTTTTCTATTTTTGTATCTATGTCATGACCACAGCTAATAGTGTTTTCTTTCTCTCTTTTATTTTTGTTTTCATGGTTTTTAAGAATAATTAACACCTCCTGATTTAAAATAAGGCTTATTAATTAATTTAATTATTCTATTTATCTTATTCTGGATTAAATTAAATATTCCTGCATAATTTTTTGTTTTTTATTATTTTTTCCAATTATGTTCCAATATAATTATTTATTAGGAAAAAGCTTAAGAATCTTCAGTAATTCAATTGCCTAGGAGTTCACATATATTTAGATATTTTTACAAAATTATTGTTTATTAATAAATAAAAGCTTATTAGTTCACCAACTAATAAGCTTTAAGTTATTAATATATTATATGTTTTAAACAGTTTTTTTAATTTAATCTTTTTATTTAATCCATTTATTATATAAATATTCTTCAACTATTTCTATTTCTTCATCAGAAAGTCTTCTTTCATATATAAGTACTTCAGCAATATCATCTTTAAATGTCCACATTAGATGACCTCCATCATGTTCAGCAAAACCACTAAGTGTAAAACCTGATAAAGGTGTATTTCCAGCAAATCCTGTTGCTTCTTTAGCCCCTTTATTATAACGCAGCAAACTATCGTTACCATCATAAACTGCTACAGCTATATTTAAATCTTCATGACCATCTTCAATTGTGAACTACTCGGCAATTGAATTACCGAGCTTCGAGGTCATATAACTTTATGGGATG
>PWOK01000070.1 GCA_003557445.1 Halanaerobiaceae bacterium | reverse complement strand
GTCTGTAAAAATCCATAACAGTTAAAGTGGAGATAGGGATATAAATAGCTTTGTAAAGATTGGAATTTAATGAATTAGTAAAATATCTTATCAGAAAAGACTTACCGACACCCGGATCTCCACTAATAAGAGCAAAACCTTTTGTTTCTTTGAGAAATTCGAGTCTATTTAAGGCTTCCTTAAAATCCTGGGATTCAAAACAATTATCAATTTCAACATCTTTAGGAAAAGGTTCTTCAGTTAAACCATAAAAAGCTAATGCTTTTGACATGACAATAACCTCCTTAAACTTTTAGTGAAAATTAATCATCATAAGAAAAAGAAGAAAAATCAACAGGTTCAACATTGTGTTCTCTTTTAACTTTAGAATTGGCAACTTTATCTACCGGGTGGATAGTTTCCTTTTTCTCACCATCTTCAGAGAAGATAAAAGCTTTATCTAAAGCAGAAGGATCATAACGAACATTAATTTTTTCTCCGATATACTTCATTGGTACCTCGAAAGTAATAGTATTTAAAGAAATAGTAGCATCTTTTTTCACTTTGCGTTTAACCCGATAAAGGAAAGTGTTATCCAGCTGTTTTTTGTTTTTCAGAAATTGAATGCGATCGATATGTTCAACAAATTTATCAATAGGTTTAGCATCAATAGAAGAATGTTCAGTCTTGTTGTAATCATTTTCAACATAGTCCTGAAGGGATTCATTAAGTTCTTTGAGAGAAGAAAACTGATTCCAGTCAATCACATTCATCCATTGAGAGTGCATTGTTTCGAACCAACGTTCGACCTTACCTTTAGATTCAGGCGAGAACGGTCGAGTGAAACAGAGGATGGTGCCCAGTGAGGCACAGATATACTGCATCTGGCTACTTTTGTAAATTTTAGCATTATCAACAAATAATTTTCTGGGTATACCTCTTTTACCCACTCCCTGTTTAAAAACAGATAACAGGGATAAGAAGTTTTCTTTAAAAAAGGCCTGACAGTGAATAATTAGCCTGGTAGCATCATCTAAGATAACAATGATATAGGTTTTATGCTTTTTACCATCAATATTTAAATATGGCCCCACAGAAACATCGGACTGCCAGCATTCATTGGGGAATTCAAATTCATAGGCTTTACGATCCACCGGTTTTAATTTTTTTCTTGACAATTTATTTTTGGAAATAAATCTCTGGACAGTAGATAAAGAGATTTCATTATGAGTAATAATCCCTTTAGCAATTAATTCTTGATAAATAGATTTGGCAGTTCTTTTAGAATTATCCTTTTTAGCGGTAATAATAAATTTCTTAGCTTCATCAGTTAATTTTCTGGATTTACCTTTATCAGATCTAGTTTTAGGATATAAAGCGTCAATACCATGTTTGCGGTATAGACGTAGCCAGTCTTTTAAAGTAGCTGGTGCATATTCACTTTTCATTCCCGGAGGAGAATCAAATTTTTTAGCACAGGTTTCTTCTAGATAAGCTTTAGCAGTATCTTGAGGATAAGTATTGGTAACTAAGGGAACAATTAAAGAATAGCGGAAAAGAGCAATTTTTTCTCGTTTTTTTTGATCCATAATTTGAGCCTCCTTTTAAATTTGGATTTTATTAGTATTATTCCAGAAGGCTCCTGAATTAAACTTTCAAAAGTATGTGGGATGCGAAAATACAAAAAGTTAGTTTTTCCTGTAAAAAACTAAGCTGAAAATAAAGTGAATGACAGCCAAAAAACACAAAAAACAAAGTCAAAAAGTTAAAAATTTAAAATTAGACATACCTTTTTTCTAAAAAGGTTAAAATCAAGTGCCAGCAAAAAAGTAATTAGTCATTTTTTTAGAGTAAATATGATTAAAATTATTATCATATTTATCATTGAAAAGTTTAATTTTTTCTATGATGGTAGCAATAGAGGGATTATTCATTTCATAATAAAATTGTTGATAATTAGTAAAAAAGGAATTAACAACTGAAACTGTATTGTTCATTCTCTTGCAATAAAAACTAAGGTTAGAGATATTAATAAAAGAATTAGGGTTAAAACCGTGTAGACTTTCAATTATTTTTTTATAAGTATGTTTTTTAACAAAATGACAGTAAAGACAGTAAAATATTAAATTAAAAGTATACTGATAATATGGAATTACAAAAGGAGGAAGGAAGGAGTAGGTTTTATCACAGGAAGGACATTTAACTCTAAGAACAGAAATTCTATGAACTTTATGTTTAGTAATAACATTGCGGGAATAAAAACCATGGCGGTGTAATTTACCTTCAAACCCGCAATTATCACAGCCATATTTATCAAAAAAGACATTTGCTTTTCCTAATTTTAAATAATTATGTATATTTTTTATTAATTTGGTAATAATAATCATTGAGATCACGCCAATCGGGGAAAAGCAAATGCATTAAAAAAGTGCATGAGCTTTTCCCCATTTTTTTATGTGGTGATATGTTATTTATTACCAAGTATCAAAGATTTATACAAAAAAGATGGACTTATTTAACTTTAATTTCTTCAGATTATTTAATTTAACTTATGAAATTAATATGAAATAATATGAATAAAATAATTGATATTAAATGATTAGAAAGTGCTGTTTAACATTTTATCTGGGAGATAGATGAAGGTAGTAGCTATCCATACTTCCAGTGATAAGAGGACAATCATGTAGATATATAG
>PWOK01000117.1 GCA_003557445.1 Halanaerobiaceae bacterium | reverse complement strand
CTTTAAAGGTATTTTCATCATACCCCCAGGGCCTTCTTTCCAGAAATTCTGTTTTTGATGAATGTAATCTCATGATTGGACTAAAAACTCCAAATTGTACCCATCTTGTATATAGTTCAGGATCTTCCTGGCCTGCATAATGACCTCCAATATCATGGCTCCACCAGCCATATGCAACATTAGAGGCAGTAGCAGTGAAATATGGTTGAAATTGCAGTGAATCCCAGGAAACAATGGTATCACCGGAAAAACCTATGGGATAACGTTGATTCCCCAGTCTAGCCCATCTGGAAAATATAAAAGGCCTTTTACCACTTCTCTGACGGTCAAGAAAATGAAGATGATTAAGACCCCATAAGGGATCAAGTCCCGGTATTTTACTGGTATCACCCTGCTGCCAGTCAATCCACCAGAAGTCTATTCCCTGGTCCTCTAATGGATTTAATACCTTCTTAAAATATCCTTCCATAAATTTGGGATCAGTAATATCAAATTCAACCGGTTTTTCTGTATCAGGATTTATACCCATAAATTTTGCTATTTCTTGATATTGTTTTTCATGGGGATGAATCCCATCAGCAGGATGTAAATTTAGGGCAGTTTTCAACCCCATTTTATGTAACCATTCAACAAAACCTTCAGGTTCTGGAAACAAATCACGATTCCAGGTAAACCCTGTCCAGCCATTGGTATATTCGTTTTTCACAATATGCCAGTCCATATCAATTATACAAACTGATAAAGGAATTCCTTTATTTTTGAATTCCAGCATTAATTGTTTTAATTCCTCCTGGGTATAATCCCAATATTTACTCCACCAGTTTCCCAGTACCCAGCGGGGAAGAAGACTGACTTCTCCAGAAATACGGGTAAAATCTTTAATACATTTCAAGTAATCCTCTCCATAACCAAAAAAATATATATCCTCTGTTTTTTTATCCTTGTTTTCTCTGGGAATAAACCAGCAATCATCTGTAAAAACAAGAGTATCATCTTCAACAACAGCCCATCCATCACGGGATAATAATCCTTTTTCCAGTTTACAGCTACCATTAATATCATCCAGAGTACGGGCAGTACCCTTTAAATTTTTTTGATTATCATCACCATAATGCCAGACTGTCCCTGATTTTTTTAATTTAATTTTTAAATTTTTCTCAGTAAAACCATTTTTACTGTATTCATAACTTAAAACTAAATAATCTGTTTCTATTTTAAGGCTTTTCTCTGTTTTTTGTACTTTAAAATCTGGAACAGATTGTTTGCGATACCAGAATATCTGGCTTGCTCTATCTTCAAAATTATTATCCGGATCGTATTCCATCCTGATTAAACGTGATGTTAAAACTATAAAGCGACATTTAGGTCCTTTAATTATTGCATTACTATTTGCCTCTGGTTCAAGATCTAGTTGAAAGTGTTTACTAACCTGATTCATAAAAATTCTCCTTTCTAATTTAACACTTTTTTTATATTTAATATCTTTCAATTTATCATAACCATTCAAACAATATTATTTTATCATTTATAATAATAAATTTCATCTTTAATTTGAAATTATTCACTATATATTATTTGCAAGTTAACCAAATTAACTTTTTCTCAATTTAATTGCATATTTAGTCAATATAATTATATTGACTCACCCTAAAACTGATGGTATTATATAAATGGCCTTAAAACAACGGTAAATACTGAGAAGTACAGATGAATATTATATTCTCTATCCTGTTATTTAATAGCTATTTTGTTTGATATATTTATCTATAGTAATATATTTACTTTAATATCAGAAAGGATGATAATTTTTATGACCGTTACTACAAAAGATAATACAGATTTTTCTCTGGAATATGAAGTAACTGATAATGCTATTTATATTAAAGGTGTTGATAAAAATAATCCAGTTATTTATGACAATGACTGGTTTTTTGATGTTTGTGATGATGAGTTCATTGGTGCTCTGGGCAGTGTATATGGAACACTTAAAGGTATAGTGGTAACCCGTGATATGAACGGAGACTATCTATTGAAAGAAGGAATGGAAGATGCAAAAAAATCAGTAAAAATAATGAGGGAAAGTAATATGCAGGGAATACCTGACCCGGTAGAAGGTGCTGCAGACCGTTTACACTGTCCTGATAGTGGAATAATCGAAGATACTGAATTTAAAGTAACAGAAGGAAGTAATCTTATAGTTGAACAGGCAAAAAAAGCCAGTCCTGAAAAACCATTAATAGTAATAATTGGAGGCCAGCCTACAACTGTGGCTACCGCTTATCTACAGGATAATAGTATAGCCAGTAATGTTATAGTATTTCATGTTTCTCCTACAGTTTATAATGGAGTTGATACCTGGTCTACATATATTTGTTCTAAAAAATACCGCTGGGTAGAATGGGGAACAAAACAGTGGTGGCATGGTCCAAATGATGATATTCTGGAACCTAAAATTTTACCTTTAAAAGAAATTGATCAATTACCTGATAATAATGTTGGGAATCATCTAAAAGAATGGGCCCATAATATGGATCCTTATTATGGTGATCTTGGTGATGGCCCCTTTACTGCCTGGCTTTTAGAACCCCGGGTTTTCAGTGATGTACAGAAAAGAAAAACAGATTATAAAAACGATAATTTTATTATAACTGATACTGAAGATGAAGATTTTGATT
>PWOK01000155.1 GCA_003557445.1 Halanaerobiaceae bacterium | reverse complement strand
CTGTTTACTGCCTCCAGTGCTTTTACAGCAGCATCGGGATTGGTTGCTTTGGAATCATCAATAAAAGTATAACCCTTATGATTTTTAAAAACCTCCTGTAAACGATGAGAATGAGGTCTATAATCTTTAATAACATTTTGAATAATATTTTTGTCAATATTAACCAGACAGGCTGCCAGTACAGCAAAAGCTGTGTTTTCCAGATTATGTTTTCCCTTTAAGGGTATATCTTTGATTTCTATGATCTCTTCATTTTTATTGGAAATATTTATTTTTAATTTATTGTTCTCCAGGTAAACTCCCTGTTTCACTTTATCTTTCAGGCTTACAGCAAAGATCTGGGCCTCACAATTTTCTGCTGCCCTTTTGACCTCAGGATCATCAAAATTTACAAGGGCATAATCTGATCTTTTTTGATTACTAAATATCTTTTTCTTGGCCTTCCAGTAATTTTCTATGCTTTTATGTCGATCTATATGATCAGGACTAAAATTAAGGTATATACTGATATAAGGTCGAAATTTATTTATTGTTTCCAATTGAAAGGAACTAACTTCCACAACCAACCAGTCTTCAGAGGTAAGGCCATTTATTTCTTTTATCAGGGGAACACCAATATTCCCGGCAATTTTTACTTTATTTTTTAATCCCTTTTTAAATATTTCTCCTGTTAAAGAAGTAGTGGTTGTTTTGCCATTTGTACCGGTTATGGCAATTATTTTGGCCTCAGTAAGATTATAGGCCAGTTCAATTTCACCAATTATCGGTATATTTTTTTGTTTAGCCTTTTCAAAAAAAGGAATATCCAGAGGAACTCCAGGACTGACAACAATCAAATCACTTTCAAGAGATTTGGGGCCATGTTGTCCCAGCTCATATTCCAGGTCATAGTTTTTTAGTAATGCCAGTTCTTCCTTTAACTGTGACTTTTCTTTAACATCAGAAACAATTACCTGAGCTCCTTTATCCACCATAGTTCTGACTACAGATACCCCTGTTCGTTTTGATAAACCTATTACAGCAACTTTTTTATCTTTTAATTCCATCATCCATTATTCTCCTTTTTAATTCTTAAATAGATAGATAAAAAATAACAAGACCCAGTCCGGCAAAAACCATACTGAGTATTAAAAACCTGGCAACAATTTTACTTTCATCAAGGCCTTCAAGTTCATAATGATGGTGGATTGGTGTCATTTTAAATACCCTTTTACCACCGGTGATTTTAAAATATAGTACCTGAACCATAACTGATAATGTTTCCATAACATAGACTGCACCAATTATCAGTAAAAATATTTGAGTCCCTGAAAAAACAGCAACTGAAGCCACCGCTCCCCCCAGAGCCAGAGAACCTACATCACCCATAAAAACCTGAGCTGGATGACTGTTAAACCAGATAAAACCAATACAGGCCCCGGTAATTATCAATGAAAACAGGCTTAATTCTGTCATATTTAAAAAAGATGTTATTAAAGCCAGAGAACTACAAACAACTGCAGTAATACTTGCTGCCAGTCCATCCAGACCATCAGTAATATTCACCGCATTTGCAGTTCCGGTTACAGTGATAATAATCAGGGGTATTATCCATCTTCCTATATTTACACTTCCCAGAAAAGGAATAATAATATAACTGCTTAAATCTGTAAACAAATATACATAAAAGGCCAGCAATACTGCCAGAAAAAGCTGTCCACTTATTTTATGACGGGCTTTTAAACCCAGTGATTTCTGTTTTCTTATTTTTATAAAATCATCAATAAAGCCTAAAAATCCCATCCCCATAGTAATAAATAATGACCACAATATATAATTATTTATTTCCAGAAGAATCAGGCTTGTAGCAAGTATAGCAAATATAATTAGAATTCCCCCCATTGTGGGAATTCCTTCTTTTTTTAAGTGTGATTTTGGTCCCTGTCCCCTAATTTGCTGTCCAAAATTAAGTTTTTTTAAAAAATTTATTAATAATGGGCCCAGTAGCATTAATATTACAAAGGGCAAAATAACTGCCAGAAAGTATATTATCATGATTCTACCTCCATTTCTGAAATATCTTTAACTATTTCTTCCATAGCCATTCCCCTGGAACCTTTGATAAGTATTGTATCATTTTTATTAATCAGCTGTTTTAATATTCTGGAAGCCTGTTGATTGTTTTCTGCAACATTTATATCTTTAGCCGGCATTCTCTCTTCAAGTGCTCCTTGAACTATAAATTCTCCCAGTTCTCCCACTGTAATTAATCTGTCAATATTTTTTTGGGTTAAATATCTACCAATTTCTATGTGGGCTTTTCTGGCCTGTTCACCAAGTTCCAGCATATCTCCCAGTACTGCTATTTTCCGTTTGATAGCTGTTTCATCTAAAACATCAATTGCAGCTTTCATGGAAACAGGATTGGCATTATAGGTATCATTAATTATTTTTATATGATCCTTTTCAATAAATTCCATTCTTAAAGAAGAAAATTTAATATTTTTTAATCCTTTTTGAATTTCTGCTGCTTCTAAATTGTTTTCCAGTCCCAGAACAATTGCCGGTAAAGCATTATATATATTGTGAATACCGGGTTTTTCCAGTTCAATATGTAGTTTATTATTATGATAATGGACATCAAAACCAATTTTATTTTTATTATTTTTATCTATATTATCAGCAAAAACATCTGTATTCTT
>PWOK01000100.1 GCA_003557445.1 Halanaerobiaceae bacterium | reverse complement strand
TGGGTTCATTGAAATGAATCGAATATCTTCGTGTAAATAAACGGCCAGACTTCGAAAAGCATCTTCAATATTTCGCACAACCGGACAGTTCTCATCTTCTAATAAAACAATGAACCATCCTGACGCCAAGTTTTCTGGATTGACCGTGAGTCGAATGACCCCATCTCTATCGGCTTCCGGAAATTCGACATCCAGCTCTTCATTAGCTGAACTCTCATCGTCTGAGGATAGTTCGGAACTCTGCCCCACTACTTTTTCATCAGGCGTAGATTCACATGCAACACTCCCTAACCCTAAAACCAATCCTAAAATTAACCCCAAAGCGATCCTACTTACCATTGTAACTACCTTTCATCTGAAAGACTGCTATTTATATGGATTCTCCGTACGAAAAATCACCCAGTGGAGTAGTATCCTTAAAACCACCATAGTATGGACACACGTCTACAGCGTGATCATAAGCCGTTGATGACAGATAACAGGGTTGACATGGGGTTGTGCTGCAATCACAAGGACATTTGCTACAGAATTTAGTAGTTACAGTACAGGAGCAATAATCAGTTTCCGGTGTGAATCCAGATTCTTCTTCGCAGCTACAGTTATTTGGTTGAATTCCGGTTGAGTCGACCTCAAATAACAGATCCTGATCAAAATCCGACCCAAAAATTAATTCTGCATCATCCGGCATCGGAACCAAGACAAACTGCCGCTCGGCTTTTCCCTCTATTTTGATTCTAGTAAAAACAACAATCGTGCCAGGATTTGATAGCAAGTAGCTTGCTAGTGAATAGGCTTTTGTTTTATAATCATATCCTGATTCATCGAGGATACTTAGCCCATCGGAACCAGAATATACCTGTGACAAAGAAAAATCATCATAACAAAGATCTAGGCTGAAGCTCGTATTAATGTTCGATGTTAAGGATGCTCGAACCTCTCCCACCGGCTTACTAAATTCAACATGAGCAATGGCTGCACTAGCAAAAACAAAAAAAACCAAAAACACTAAAACACTAAAACACTAAAAAGATTTTTAAACATTATTCACTCCAAAAAGAAGAGATTTCATTTATAAATAACCAGATATAGATGATATCAAATCCCAGCGAATCTGCCAAGTTCCAACGGATGTGAATCTCACATTGATCAAGCCGCGTGATTCACAGGTTCGACGGATTGCCTGAAGGTGGACATTACCACCTCCATCGCAAGCCCCCAACGGCCCCAACGGGTATCCGTGGCGAGACTGCGCAACATGAGCACCAGGCCGTTTGTATTGATCCTGGTAGATGCTACGGAAAATCGGATTGCTCCTCACGCGGCGAGCCCAGCGGCACTTCCGTAATCAGCGGATAGCCCTTTTCCATGCTCAAGACGATAATTGACCGCAGCAAGCATCGGCGGTGAAAAGCCCCCTTCTGCTCTAATCTCGTAAGACTCCTCCAGTCCTCGCTGTTGAGGCCGTCGAAGGCGAGCGAGATGTGGGGTACCCAGGCCTCCGGGCGATAGAGCGGATGCGGCGAAAACCCCTGTTCAGCAAGGGTCAGGGTGATGTCGCGATGTAAATTCTCCAGGTGACGAGAGCGAACCACTGTAATGTAGAGAACGGAGCGCGGCTCGGAAAAAAGCCCGAGGCCGCTGAGTTGAATCTCTACCGGCGAACGGAGGGCCGCCAGGTCTTCAAGGGCGGCGAGGTTGGCCCGAGAGAATGGACCGGATAGGAGTTGAAAGGAGAGATGGGGAATACGAAGTTGAGGCGGGATATCGAAGTCCGATTGCAACTTCAGACGTTGCCAGGCTCGGGAGATCTCCTCCTCTACCTCTTCGGCGAGCCTTCCGGCCACAGCGGTGGTCTCCAATTGCGGTGAAACCATACGTAGGTCCTGCGGGAAGAGAAACCGTTATTGCTCGGGTTCGTAATCCTCCTGAGCCTCGCGGCCGCGACGCATCAATGTGGGCGCCAGAAATCGGGTGATCTCCGGAGCCATTCCGGCAAACCGCGCCATCATTCCTCGTCCTCGAGGCAATACCACTTCCAGACGGCGCTTGCGGAGCACATCGTTGACAAAGACCTCTTCTACGTCCTTCAACGTCAGCGGGCGGTCACCACTGAATGTAAGCGCCGCCTCTTCATAATCAGCCTGCAAATCGAGCATCGGGGTTTTGACGGCGTCCAATAACACCACGGTGGTGTCCACATGATGCTTTCGCAACTCCTCGGCTACGGACAGCGTAAAGCCGCGAACCGCAAATTTGGATGCGCAATACAAACTCATTCCCGGCACACAACTCAAGGAGGCCAGAGATCCCACATTTACAATATGACCGTATCCCTGTTCGATCATTCGGACGGAGGCCGCGCGCGTTCCAAAGATAACGCCTTTTACGTTGACGTCGATATGCATATCCACATCGGCGGGCACTACCTTGTCGATATAACCGGGGCGAAGATAGCCCGCGATATTCATGACCACGTCCAGATCGCCGAAGGTCTTCACGGCGTCATCGATCGCCTTCTTCCATTCCAGGGGCTGACGGACGTCGAGCTTTCGAGTCGCCACCTGGGCGCTGGTGTAGTCGCCCTCCTCCACCCATTGATTGACAGCCTCGATCTCGATGTCCGTGCAATAGAGGCGGTGACCCTGGTCCAATAATATTTTGGACAGATGACGGCCGATACCGCTTGCGCAC
>PWOK01000172.1 GCA_003557445.1 Halanaerobiaceae bacterium | reverse complement strand
TTTCTATAGAAAAAATTGAAGAAAATACTGTCAGATTAGGGGTTCATATTGCGGATGTTAGTCATTATGTTAAAAAGGGAAGTCAGCTTGATAAAGAGGCAAGAAAGAGAGGAACAAGCATTTATCTTGTGGATAGGGTTATTCCTATGCTTCCAGAAAGATTATCAAATGGTATCTGTAGTTTAAAACCCGGGGTTGACCGTTTAACTTTAAGTGTATTTATGGAATTTAAACTGGACCCCCTTGAATTACTGGATTATGAGATAAAAGAAACTGTTATTAATAGTAATTATAGAATGACCTATCAACAGGTAAAAGAAATAATTGAAAATGAAAATACTGAATTAAAAAACAAATATAAAGATTTTATTGAACAATTAGAGATGATGGATAAATTACGAGAAAAATTAAGAAAAGATAGATTTGCCAGTGGTAGTATTGATTTTGATTTTCCTGAGGCAAAAGTTATTCTGGATGAAAAAGGGATTCCTGTTTCTCTGGAAAAAAGAACCCATGGTAAGGCAGAGCAATTAATTGAAGAATTTATGATAGCAGCTAACAATATAGTAGCTGAAGATATGTACTGGAGAGAAATTCCTTTTATTTACAGGGTTCATGATCAACCAGATGTAGAATCTATGATTGAATTTAATGAATTTGTTCATAATTTTGGTTATTATATAAAAGGGATCAGAAATTCGATACACCCTCTGACACTACAGGAAATACTATCCGATATTAAAGGAAAACCAGAAGAACGCATAATTTCAACTGTTTTATTAAAAAGTATGAAAAAAGCAGTATATACTGATATAAATATTGGTCATTTTGGGCTGGCTCTTGATTATTACAGTCACTTTACTTCACCTATCAGGCGTTATCCGGATTTAATGATTCATAGAATAATAAAAGAGGTAATAAGTAAAGGACATCTATCTGAAAAAAGAAATGAGGAACTTGATAATAGTCTTCCTCAAATTGCAGACCACTGTTCTTTACAGGAAAGAAGGGCCATGGATGCTGAAAGGGATTCAGTGGATTTGAAGAAAATTGAATTTATGAAAGATAAAGTTGGCCAGGAATTTACAGGGATAATAAGTGGTGTTACTAATTTTGGTCTTTTTGTAGAACTTGATAATACAGTTGAAGGATTAATCCATGTTGAAAATCTTAAAGATGATTATTATCATTTTATGGAAAGCCAGCAGGCCCTTGTAGGAGAAAGAACACGAAATATTTATAAACTGGGTGATCAGGTTGATGTGGTTGTAGATAAAGTTAATTTACAGGAAAGACAGCTTGATTTTGTCCTGGTTGACTAATATTTAAATAGGAGGTGTAGTATGATGGCAGAAAATAATATAGAAATTGTTACCCGTAATCGAAAAGCAAAAAGAGATTATCATATAGAGGAAACCTATGAAGCCGGGATAATTTTAAAGGGAACAGAGATAAAATCTGTTCGTGCCCATAATGTTAATTTGAAGGATAGTTTTGCAATTATAGAGGATGGAGATGTATATTTATATAATGTGCATATAAGCCCCTATAAACAGGGAAATAGATATAATCATGACCCAGAAAGACCCAGGAAATTATTGCTTCATAAATCACAGATTAGAAAATTAATTGGTTATACCCAGAGAAAAGGATATACTCTGATACCCCTGACAGTATATATAAAAGATAATCTGGCCAAAATAGAATTGGCTCTGGCAAAAGGTAAAAATGTACATGATAAACGAAGAGATATTGCTAAAAAAACAGCTCAAAGGGAAATTGAAAGGGCATTTAAGGATAGAATAAAAGGAAGAAGTTAACAAAATAATGGTAAATAATATTTGACAATAATCATAATATAGGTTATAATATCTTATGCAAAATTAAGATTCATTCTTTCAGGGGGTGTTTTGGCTTCGCCTGTTAGGTGAATCCTTTAGAAGCGGACCGAGGATTCTCTTTCACTCGAAAAACACTGGGAAAATAAAATTATCTGCAAACGATAATGTAACACCCGCAATGGCTGCGTAAGCAGTTTTGCCGCTTGATCTGTCTTTGGACCTGTGAGACAGCATTGAGTGTCATATAAAACAGGCTTACCATCTATTGATACCTGTAGATAGATGGGAAATTAACAGGTTAGTAATATAAGATCCTGTATGCTGGAGCTTATATTATGAAACTAAAAAGCAGACTACGTTCGTAGAAGCTAAAGGGTGAGCCTTGCAGTACGTGGGTTCGACTCCCACCACCTCCACCAAAAAAATATGAAAAACTCTTGACAGTTTTAATTGACTGGTTTATAATATTAACAGTTAAAAAATATTTACGCACGGGCATAGCTCAATTGGGAGAGCACAGGACTCCAAATCCTGGTGTTGGGGGTTCAAGTCCTCCTGCCCGTGCCATTTTATTGTTATATGGGAAATAAAAATAATTGATACTTTTTAACAAATAGTATATAATGTATTTAAATTAAATTTTCTGAATACATAAAAAATGACAGTAGTAAGAGTGAACATAAAACTAGAGGTGAGGCAATTATGTTAGAAGAAATTGATAAAAAGAAAAAATTAATTGAAGGAAAAAGACCATTACCTAAAAACACTTTAAAAAGCATAAGAGAAAAACTATTTTTGGATTGGACATATAATTCAAATGCAATTGAAGGGAATACATTAACTTTATCAGAG
>PWOK01000349.1 GCA_003557445.1 Halanaerobiaceae bacterium | reverse complement strand
TCCAAAAGATCATTAATTTCACAACCAACAACAAAAACCATAGTCAATATAGTTAACAAAACCAAATATTTTTTCATTTTCAATACCCCCCTTTAAATTAAGTTCAATTATATTATTGCATTTTATATATTAACATAAAGTGTGCTGGCACACAATATTTCAATTTTTTTAAATAATTCAACTTAAAAATCATAATAAAAAAAGACATGGTAATAATAAAAGACAAAGATAATTAATATATATGCCTTAAGGAGTGTTTCTATTGGGAAATGACCGTTATAATGTAATAGTAGTAGGAGCCGGATTAGCAGGTACTGCCACAGCTTTAATCTGTGCCAAAAACAATCTCTCAGTGGCTCTTATTGAAAGAGGAGAATATCCCGGAAGCAAAAATATGTTTGGAGGAGCAATTTATAGAAAAGCCTTCACAGAGTTAATTCCGGCTTTCTGGGAAGAAGCACCCCTTGAAAGAGCTATTACCAGAGAAGAATTATGGCTGATGGATAATGATTCTTCTGTCAATTTTAGTTTTGAAAATACCACCTATGCCAGTCCACCATATAATAAATTTACTGTTATTAGATCTAAGTTTGATAAGTGGTTTGCCAACCAGGCAGTAAAAGAAGGTGTCCACTTAAAAACTTCTACAACAGTTTCTGATGTTATTTTTGAAAAAGAAGGATTACTTAATAAAAAAGCCAGTGGAGTAATTCTGGAAGATGGTACAAAAATATATTGTGATATAGTTGTGATTGCTGAAGGCCTTATAGGGAATTTAGTACATAAAACAGGTTTAAAAAAAGAAAAAACTGCTGATACCCTGGCTCTTTATGTAAAAGAGATACTTGAATTACCCCAAAAAACCATTGAATCCCGATTTAATATAGAAAAAAATGAAGGAGTCAATATTGGTATAGCCGGAACACCTACTTCTGGAGCCATTGGAAAAGCTGGTATCTGGATTAATAAGAGCACAATTTCTCTGATTATTGGAACTTATCTGGATCAATTAATAAGTAAGAATTTAAATCCCTATCAGCTTTTAGTTAATTTGAAAAAACACCCTTTGATAAAAAAAAGAATAAAGGGTGCCAGTACTTTAGAATATCTTTCTCACCTGATACCAAAAGGTGGACCTGCAGAAATGCCAGAAATATATGATGATGGATTACTGGTTGTTGGAGATGCTTTAGCTATGGTGGGTGGAAAAGGTACTGCTTTTGCAGTTCTAAGCGGAAAACTGGCAGCTGAAACAATTATAATGGCCTGTGCTAAAAATGATTTTAACAAAAATATATTATCATCCTATAAAAAGAAACTCTTTAATTTATTTATCACAAAAGAAAATCTGGAACAAAAGAATCAAACACAATATTTTAAAGATTTTTCTGATGCTGATCTGTTAATTTCTAAAACAATAAACAAAATAGCCAATGAATATTTTAATTTTACATTGGAAACCAATAAACAAAAAATGAAAAAATTATTTAAAGAGTTAGAAACCATTCAACCTCTCACCAAATCAATTCATGATCTCATAGCAGGTTTACAGAACTGGAGGATAATATAATGTCTAATTTTAAAAAAAGTAATGCTAACCCCTTAAAAAATGTAACCATAAAAAAAGATAAAGAGTCCCATATAAGTATAGAAGATAGAAATAAATGCCTGGACAATTGTGAAAATAAACCCTGTACCTATTTTTGTCCTGCAAGGGTATTTTACTGGGAAAATAACAAAATTAATATTCTTTATGAACGATGTGTTGAATGTGGTGCCTGTCCCTGGGGCTGTCCCTATGAAAATATAGATTGGTCTTTCCCCCGGGGAGGATATGGTGTGCTTTATGGTGATAAATTGAATGATTAATCATTTACTCCTATATGCAAAACACATATACCCCCTGTCAGTCTATAAAACTTAACATTCTTATATTTTTCTTCTAATAACAAACATTTCAACATCTCTGGTTCAGGAAAATTTTTAACTGATTTCACCAGGTATTGATATGGTTTTCTATCCCCCTGTAATAATCCTCCCAGGAAAGGAACCATCTTATCAAAATAAAGATAATATATTTTTTTAAACAAAAATCCTTCAGGATATCCCAGATCAAGTGATATCAATTTACCACCTTTTTTTAAAACTCTTTTACTTTCCCGCAAAGTAAGTTCTAATTTGTCTACATTTCTCAAACCAAAAACTACTACTACATAATCAAATCTTTGATCTGGAAATACCAGATTACAGGCATCTCCTACTATATATTTAATGTTTTTAAATTGTTTTTTCTTTTGAGCTTCACTTATCATCTGAGGACAAAAATCAAGACCATAAATATCCATTTCAGGAAATTTACAGGCCAGCATTCGGGCAACTTCTCCAGTGCCTGTACATAAATCCAGTATTTTTCCTCTTTTTACTGGTTCAATCTGACCTATAATTTTTCTTCTCCAGTAATTAATCAACCCGAAAGATAAAATCTTATTTGTTAAATCATATTTAGCAGCAATACTGGAGAATATTTCTTTTTTATTATTTCCCATAAAAAAACCCCTTTCTTTATTATATAATTATTACAGAAAGAGGATATTTATTCTCTCAATTAATATCACAGAACCTCATTCATACTGCCTGTTCTATATCCCTGTAGATCAATGGTAATATATGTGTATCCAATATCTTAAAATTTATTG
>PWOK01000235.1 GCA_003557445.1 Halanaerobiaceae bacterium | reverse complement strand
TTTTCACAATGAGTTACATTTTTTGGTGCTCCATTATATCCTGTAGCCAGAACACGTTTATTTAAAACCAGTACAGCTCCAACTTTGCGCCTGGTACAGGTGGATCGTTCTGCAACCAATTCTGCCATTTTCATAAAATATTCATTCCAGTCCGGTCTGTCCATTTTCACCCTCCTTTTTTATATTCTTCTTTATCAATTGCAAAAATCCTTTTTTTGCGTGTCAGGTACCTCCCACTTTTTTTTCGCTTATTCGACACATATCGACAGGTGCCAGGTACCTCCCGGTTTTTGTCGAATAAAGATTATTTTGTAAGAAAAAAGGAGTTTTTGTTCAATTGTAGAATTAAACAATAAGAAACAAAATAATTTTTAGGAGGGAAAAATAATATGTTTAAAGATTTTTTCAATTTTGACAAAATGATAACACCTTCGATTATTCAAATCATTTTCTGGATTGGGGTTGTTTTTTCTGTACTGGCAGGGCTGGTTATGATTGTAAATGGAATAACTGCTCAATATGGTGGGGGTATGCTGGTATTAATGGGGCTTATTTATCTTGTTCTCGGTCCTCTTTTTACACGAGTCTTTTGTGAACTGGTAATCGTTTTCTTCAAAATAAATGACAATTTAATTGAATTAAAAAAACGAAAATGATTTATTCGACACATATCGACAGGTGCCAGGTACCTCCCGGAATTTGTCGAATAAAGAGTGTCACCACAAATGTTTAATAAATTAAATCCCTTTTTCCTGAATAAGGAATTAGGGATTTTTGATTATCAGTAATTTATTTAACTTCCCCAATTTTAATCTGATTTTTACCTGTTTTTTTGGCTCTATACATTGCTTTATCAGCTGTCTTGATTAAATCTTCAGAATTAAAATTACTATCAGGTATTACACTGGCACAACCCATACTAACAGTAACATAATTATTTTTATTTAAGGTATCTGAACAAATTTTTAAAGATTCAATTTTATTTCTAATTTCTTCTGCTGTTTTACTGGCATTTATTATATCAATATCTGGTAATAAAACCACAAATTCTTCTCCACCATAACGAGCTACAATTTCACCTGCACGTTTAATAGTTGATTTTATTTCTTTGGCAACCTTTTGTAAACATATATCTCCTGCTTTATGACCAAAAAAATCATTATATTTTTTAAAATTATCAATATCTATAAATAATAATGATATAGATTTATTTTTTCTTCTGGCTCTTCTCCATTCAATTTCCAGTGTTCTATCAAAATATCTGCGGTTCCAGACATCAGTTAATGAATCTATATTAGTCATTTTTTCTAAGGTTTTATTAGCTTTTTTAAGTTCTTTTTTTTGATTTTCTATTTTTTTATTGGAATTGCGAAGTTCTTCAGTTCTTTCATCTACAATTAATTCCAGATTTTCATTTAACTCTTTTAATTCTTTAGACATTATTTCTTTTGTTTTAAAAGCATTTGAATAACTAATGGCCAGAGCAAGGGAATCTGCGAATACAAAAAACAAAAATCCCAATGAAGATAAATTACCCATAATTACAATATTTTTTAAAATACCATAATCACTCCTGAGAACACTAAGATAAATAAGATCATTAATTACAGTAAAAATCAAAATTAAAGCCCCTATTATTATAAATAAAGAACACATAACCTTTTTCTTAATTACTTCATTTTTAAAAACATGATAGAGAGAATAAATAATATAAGTTATAACAATTACTGTTAATATCTGAAACAGGGGATTAATATGGGTGAAAATTCTGGCCGGTGTGAATAAAACAATTAATACAAAAAAACCTATAATAACAGACATAACATGAATAAATTTTTTATTGAAATAATTACTAAAAACAGTTTTAAAAAACATTAAAATCACCCATAAACCCAGATAATAACTTAATGTCTGTAATTTATGAGCTAATTCCCAGTTGAAATTTGAAAATATTTGAATTAAAAAGATTTCACCCACTAAAATTGTCCTCAAACTAACTAAAATACAAAATATACCAAAATAAAAAACAGATTTTTCTTTTTTCCTGAATAAAAATAAAATCAAATGATAAATCCCCATAATTAATAAACATCCAAAAAGAAGTAAATCATAAGCTAAATATTTATTATTTTTTGAAACAATATTATTTTTTTCTCCAAGAACAATACTTTCCAGTATTCCTCCACTTCTATGATAAAAATTAGAAACCTGAATAATTATTTCATTTTCTTCAAGCGGATTAAAAAAAACCATTTGCGGCAAATATTGAGGTGTCATTTCTCCTCTATTAATAGCTGGAGTTCCTGCAGAAGCTATCAATTCACCATTCAACCACATTTTATAGGAAGTAAATATTCGAGGTATTTTTAGTCCCATTTGAGTATCTTCTTCCATTTTTATAATTAATCTATAAGTAGCATAACCATCTCCTGTTAACTGCTGATTATTAATATTATAGCCATTCCAGGACCCTGGAATTTTTACAAGTGCTGTTTTCTCATGATTTCCTTTTTTAAAATCATCAGGTCCAAGTAATTGATTCCAGTAAAACTCCCATTTTCCATCTAATCTATAATTAGTATCAGAAAAATCAATATTTTGTGTGTCTAATACTGAAGCTGATTCTGTTGATATAGCATCAGCTTTAGATTCAATAAAAAAAGAATCAAAACTTAAAAAACATATTAAAATTAATAAGATAATTATTA
>PWOK01000214.1 GCA_003557445.1 Halanaerobiaceae bacterium | reverse complement strand
ACACAGATTTTCTGTCCCACATCTAAACGATCAGGGTCAATACCTGGATTTGCCTGAATTAAAGCCTCAACTGTTGTTTTATATCTTCTGGCTATTTTCCAGAGTGTATCACCTTTTTGTACTACATAAACAACATATGAAGGTGGACATTCATCATCAACTACAGGTGCTATAATAACGAGATCTGTCAGGATTTCTATTTGTTTGAATTCCGTTACTTTAGCAAATTTCTTCAATACAGCTGTGAATTCAACTGTCCTGGCATTTAATACCTCAACAGTGGTTCTCTGAACACGAACAGTAACATAATTGGGCATTCCATTCTCAGCACCAGGAATCTGTACAAAATTATCAAAAGTTAAAGTCCCTTCAAAATAATGAACAGGTTGCTGGGGAGCAGGATCAGGAACATCAGCTACATATAAAATTTCTCCTTCAATAACCCCCTCAATCATCACACCATCTGTTTCAGTCATACTTTCAAATTCCCTAACCAGAGCGGCTCCTTCTAACACTCTCTCAATATCAGGCTTTTCTGCGGGAACATTTAAAGTACCGGTTACAGTATCATATTCAAGATCTTCTCCAATTACCTGTTCCACTCTTAAAAGTTCTCTTTCTACCTCTACCCTATCAGTTATTACATCTGTTATAATTCTTATCTGTCTCTGTTCTGTTACTTTTACAAAAACTTCAATTACAGCACTAATTTCAACTGTATCTTCATCTATTAAATCAAATGAAACCCTTTTAACTCTGGTAGTAATAAAGGGAGTCATCTCCTGAAATACTCCCGGTATATCAACTACAATACTAAAATTAAATTCATCTTCCAGAAAATGAACAGGCTGCTGAGGAGCAGGTTCTGGTACATCTGCTACATAAATAATGCCTCCTTCGACTCTGCCATCAATTATGACACTTTCTTCTTCAATTTCACTTGTAACCTGAATAATATCAACTGTAGCATTTAAAACGCGTGAAATAGGTGGTTTATTTTCAGGTATTTCTTCTCTATCAACTCTTCCTGTAACTACCTGTGTCACAGTTTTTTCACCTATTACTTCCTCAATTTTAAGTAGATCTCTTACAATTTCTTCTTCAGGAATACCTGTTATATCAGTTATAAGCTCGACCTGACGGTATTCAGTTACTTTTACAAACTTACTAATTACCACAGTTATCTCCACAGTTCTTTCATCTATTAATTGATAGGAAACACGTCTAATATTAATATCCACAAATGCATTCATTTCCTCTGTTGTTCCAGGAATATCAATCACATTGGTAAATGTTAATATTGCATCATCTTCTTCTCCACCAAAAAAATGTACAGGTTGCTGAGGTACAGGTTGATCATCAATTTCTTCAGGAACATCTGCTACATAAATTATTCCAGGTTCTATTGTCCCGGTTATAGTAACAGCATCCTCTTCCACCTCTGTTTCAAAAGTTAGTAATTCTGCTGTTACATCTATAACTCTTTCTATATCAGGTTTATTGGCCGGAACTGTAACTTCCCCTGTGACCGCTTCAGTTATTGTATCTTCTCCTATTACATACTCTACTCTTACTAATTCTTTTTCAAAATCAATAGGCAATATTAATTCCTCCTTTCTTTTTGATAAAATAAAGATTTTAAAACTCATTTATAATATATGCTTATTCAAATAATATGTGAAAATTCTCTTTCTGATATATATCTATAATGTAAGTTAATAATTTATGACACAAAATTAAAATTTAATCATATTATATTCATAAAAAGGGGTTGATATCATGACCTTCGGATTTCCAGATAATATATTCAGATATCCTGCTGTTCAATATATACCTTTAAGAATGAAACATGCTAAAGTTTTTGATCATTCTTATGTTAACAGACAAACCCGTTTATATGTTTTTAAACCAGAAAAACAAACATCTCTATATAGAATATTAAAACAGTATAATATAACAAATCCGGATTACAGGATTATGGAAAACCAGCTGGCTGTTCTAATTATTAATGGTAATATAAAAACAATCAAATACCGTAAATTTGAAGTAATTCTGGTAGGAAGTATGACAACAGGGAGATTACATTTATTCCAAATAACAGAGAAATACTTTTACGAAAATATACTTATATTTAATTTTTATGATCAATATACAGGAAATATAATAACAAGTACAAAAAAAACAATGTCTGAGTAAATTATCAGACATTGTTGAATTTATATTATTTAAAGTTATAATTAATCCTTTATAAAGTGCTGTACTACCATTAAACCATAAGGTCCTCCTTCAACAACCCCTATTCCTATTTTATTATAACGATAATCCAGAATATTTTCTTTATGTGCCGGGTTATTCATCAAACTGTTAAAAGCATTTTCAACTGTTTTTGCCCCTGCCAGATTCTCTCCTGCAAGCTGATAATTAACACCTTTATCTGCCATCATTTCAAAGGGAGAGCCAAATACAGGAGAATTATGGTCAAAATAATTATTTTCAATCATATCCTGAGCTTTGGTTCGGGCAATTTCCATAAGAACCGGGTCAACCTCTAAAGCTGAAATTCCCTGTTGTTCTCTTTCTTTATTTATTAAATCCAGAAGAACCTGTTCTTTTTCTGTAATTATTTGTTGTTCATTTTCTTCCTCCGGTATTATATTAAAATTCATTAATCCATCCTGGATAGTCGATGTTAGAAGATCTTCATCATTT
>PWOK01000114.1 GCA_003557445.1 Halanaerobiaceae bacterium | reverse complement strand
GGTAATAATGAAAAAAAAGACTATCAAACATTCAAAAACAATAATGTCCAGAATTATGATGCCCCAGCAGGCTAACCCCTCAGGAAATGTCCATGGTGGGGAAATAATGAAATTCATGGATGAAACAGCCTATGTGGTGGCCAGAAAACACTGCCACTGTAATGTTGTAACAGCAAGGGTTGATGAATTACAGTTTTTATTGCCTATCTATGTTGATAATTTGACCACCTGTAGAGGTAAACTTGTTTTTGTGGGAAGAAGTTCAATGGAAGTCAGTGTTGAGGTCCTGGTGGAAGATCTGGAATATGAGAAACAGGCAAAAACAGCCCTGACAGCCTATTTTACAATGGTTGCCCTGGATGATAAAGGTAAACCGGTTCAGGTACCGGGATTAAAGCTTAAAACAGAAGCTGAAAAACGTGAGTTTGCCGAGGGAAAAGAAAGATATCAGAAATATAAAGAGAGTGATTAATCACTCTCTTTTTTATTTTTATCCAGTTTTATAGATATTTCTTCAAGTTTTTCTGCTATTTTACTTATATTTTTTAAAGGTTTATGTTTGATTATATTTTTGATCAGATAAATAATTAAACAGATCAAAACAATCCAGAATATTATATTTAATATATGTACTACTGCTGTACTCATATATCAAACCTCCCTATTAGAATTTTCGTATTAATGAAAAACCAAATTCAAAGATTCCTCCTTCATTATCATCGAGAAATATGTATCTATCACCAGCCCTGACAGCCAGTTTTATAGATTCTGTAAGAAATTAAAAAACTAATTTATTATTATTAAAGTTAGTATCATAATGACAAACATTATAATAACAAATCTTCCCGGTGTAGCAGGAAGATAATGATCTTTTATAATTTCCCATATACCCCTGTCTTCTTTTTCCTTTCGATAGAATATATCACCCAGTATAAAGATATACAAAAAAACAAGAACAAAATGCACATTATATTGAGACAAATAAAAAATACAGGAAACTAAAAATAATGATCTAATTATTTTTTGAATAATAGTAGAAGAAGATGTATCAAAAAAATATTCTTTCAAATAAGGTAAAAATGCTTTATTGAATTTTTTTATATTATAAGAAAAATGTATTATGATAACTATTATAGAAATAATTAATATTATATTATGAACACTCATCAGCAAACCTCCCTATTATTAATTATATCTGTATTATATAATTTACTAGATATCTAGTCAAGGAATTTTTTCTAAAAGAAGGAAAATTTATTTTTTTCGAGAAATTAAATAAAAATGGATATAATGAAAAGGTAGGTGTATTTTTATGAAAAAGTGTTCATTCCTAATTTTTGTTTTTCTTTCTACATTTATATTTTTCATGATTTATGAAACAACTATTGCTAACTGTAATTTTGAATTAGAAAAAGATGAAACTATCTTTTCACAAATTGAACTCATTGAAAAAAACGAAGCTGACAATATAGTTGAATTTGATTATATCAATGATCTGATCATAGTTGAAGTTGAGATAGAAAAAGAGAAATATAACTTGCTTTTTGATACTGGAGCTACCCGGACAGTACTTGATAAAAATCTGGCTTATGATTTAAAAATAGAAAAACTGGACAGTAGAAAAGTTAGAGATGCAGCTGGTGTAGTAAAGGAAGTGCCAGTGGGAATACTCGATTTTCTGATACTTAATGATATGAAATTCAAGAATATAGGTGTTATTTTATCTGATCTATCACATACCAAGAAATATATTAATATAGATGGTATTCTGGGTATTGATATATTAAGAACACTTAATATAGTTATTATCGATTACCAAAAAGAAAATATTATTTTATCAACTAATAATAATTTTGAAGTTCCAGAAGAAGGTTATAGAGTGAGATTACTTTATTCACAAGTAGAAGCAAGACCAAGGGTTCCTGTTATAATTTCAAGAGGTATAATACAGGTGCCTGCTCTACTGGATACAGGATCATATAGTTTTGTTTCTGCACCTTCAGCTTATAAAAATGATGATTTTATGAAAACACTTCTTGAAATAAAAAAAGTAGTTGAATTCAAAGGAAGTTCTCTGTCAGGTGTAGGTTTTGGATTCACAAGAAGTACAGCTTCTATTTATGAATTTTCCAGTTTTGCAATAGGTGAATTAAAATTAGATAACTTTCCTCTGGTTTTTTATGAAAGCAATAGAGATCATCTATTAATAGGAAATAAGTTTTTAGAAAACTTTAAAGTTGTTATAGATTTTAATAATCAAGAAATAATTTTAATAAAACAGGTTGATATAGATAAAAGTAGAAATGGATTTGGTTTTATTCATGATGATGATTTTTTTATTACTGGTTATTGGAAGGGTTCTTCCGCTGATAAAGCAGGGCTACAAATAGGAGATAGAATTTTAGAAATAAATAACAGATGTGTTAAAAATAAAAGTATAATAGATTCGTGGAATTTGAGAAAAGAATATTCAGATAAACAAAAATTAGAATTATTAATCAAAAGTAAAAATGGAGAAAGAAAAACTGTTATTCTTGAAAGAATACCTTATTTTATTCCAGGAGAAAATGATATTATTAAGCTGGAAAATTTGTTCAGGATGGAAAATGATATTGATGAACAGAAATATAATGCTTTTTTAGAATTACTGATTTTTAATCTCAAAAAAAATCTATATAGAAGTGTTAATTAATCAGATACTGATATACCCT
>PWOK01000124.1 GCA_003557445.1 Halanaerobiaceae bacterium | reverse complement strand
TCCATAATATATTATTCCTGTTATTGACTAATTTTATTAATCGTGAACCGGGAATTTGCATCTCAGGCTTAATTCTGTCATATTCCTTATATATCCTGGCAGTGGAAACCTCAATTTGAGGCCTGACCAGTAAAATATTTGTTTTTTTAATATCAGGAAGCTGTTCCAGTTGATCTCCTTTTCCTGTTGCCAGAACAGTTCCTCCCCTTAAACAAAACGGTACATCTGCTCCAAGTTTTGCTGCCATTTCCTTCAAAGAAAAATAGGATAATTGCAAATCATATAATTTATTAATACCTTTTAATACTGCTGCTGCATCAGTACTACCCCCTGCCAGGCCAGCAGCCACCGGAATATTTTTTATTAAAGTGATTTTAGCTCCAGTTTTAATTCCTGAATTATTTAAAATTATTTCTGCTGCCTGGTAGGCCAAATTATCTTTTCCATCAGGAATTTTTTTATCTGAAACTGATAACCCTATATTTTTTTTTGTTTTTTGGATTATAATTTTATCATAAAGCCCAATTGATTGCATAATCATTTGAACCTGATGATAACCATCATTTCTTAATCCTTTTATATCAAGAAACAAATTTATTTTGGCAGGAGCCAGAAGTTTAATTTTTTCCATATTTAACTCCTCTATTTTCATTTTTAATATTATTATAGCATAAATTCTATTACCCTCCAAATTTAATTTGTCACAAAAATATTTTTATAAAATACTATAATAGTAGGGAGGTTTTACTATGGAGAAAAAAATATATATTGAACTTAATAGCAGAAGATTGTACCTGAAAGGAAACACAAAAAATCTGGCCACTTATCCTGTGGCTATAGGAAAACCTGAAACACCTACACCTATAGGTGATTTTCAAATTATTAATATGATGAAAAACCCTGGTGGAGTTCTGGGAACTCGCTGGATGCAGTTTACAGGAAGAATGCATGGAATCCATGGCACCAATCAGCCTGAGTCAATTGGTAAGGCAGTTTCCCTGGGTTGTGTTCGCATGTATAATCATGATGTTGAAAAATTATATAGTCAGGTTAATACAGGAACAAAAGTTATAATAAGAAATATCATTTCTTCAGATGAGAATAACAAAACTGACAACTATTTTATATATACTGTTAACAGGGGAGATTCTCTATGGAAGATTTCAAGAAAATATAGTGTCTCTATTGAAGAAATTAAAAGACTAAACAATTTAAAAAACACAACAATTTATCCGGGACAGCAATTAAGAATTCCCCTTAATCAGGCAAAATAAAAGGCTATTGCTATGATTAAATAAGCAGCAATTAATTGTAAACCTTCAAACCAGTTCGATTTACCCTGCAGGTAAACAACATTTATGGCCAGAACAGACATGACAATTGAACTAATCTGTAATATATTAAATAAAAAATTCATGGGATGTCCTATAAGATTGCTTATAAAAACCAGTAAAGGAACTAACATTAAGGCAACCTGTATACTGGAGCCAATCGCAATATTTATACTCAAATTAATTTTGTTCTTTCTGGCCATATTAATAGCAGTATAGTTCTCAGCTACATTGGCAATTATGGGCAAAATTATTATCCCTATAAAAACAGGAGATATATTGAATTTTTCTGTGATTGCTTCAATGGAACCAACAAGAATATTGGCTTCAAATGCTATTGCTACAGTAATTAATACCAAATATATAATTTTTAACATCATATTATTTTTATCTTTTTTCTTTTCATTCTGATTTTGTGAAACACTGTTTTTTTCCCTCTCATGAACCACAAGTGTAAAATATAAACTGGCCAGATAGGTACAAAAAAGGACAAAAGCCACACCCAGACTTAATCTTCCAAGAACTATTTCTTTTATATTGGGAGAACCAAAATAAAAAATAGCAGGAATCAACATACCGACCACTGCCAGCATCAACATGGCACTGTTTGTTATAGCAACAACTTTATCAAAGGACTGTGTCCGGTGTTTTAAACCCCCAACAAAAAAACATAAACCCAGTATCAAAAGCAAATTCATAATTATAGATCCCGTAATTGCTGCTTTAACAACATTGAAAAGGTCATTTCTAATAGCAAACAAAGATATTATCAATTCAGTTGCATTGCCAAAGGTTATACTTAAAAGGCCTCCCCAGCCTGTACCCAGATTACTGGCAATTTCATCAATCAAATAATTCATTATTATAGCCAGGGGAATAATGGCCATAGCTGAAGTAATAAAGGTTGCCAGAGAATCCTTATCCAGGTAATAAAAAACAAGGCTTGCAGGAACAAGAACTAAAAAATATTTAACTTTATCTTTCAAAAACTACACCCCGGTAATATATTATAACCTTTTCTTACTGAAATATTATTCTAAAAGAAAAACCCCATAACCATCAGTCGTTACAGGGCATTAGTTTACATATTCTGTTTTATTAAATTTAATTTAGTTTAATCAAAAATCAATATCTATACCTGCAAAATGTAGTAAATTTAATTTATATATAAAAAGATTGTCCCCGGTAGAATCAAAATCAATCATCTGTCTTTTTTTATCCAGCATTTTTTCTTTATATTCATGTTCAGTTATTAATCCTTGATTATATCTTTTAATGATTTGTTTTTCTTCAATATCAGCTTTTATCCTTCTTAAAGAGGTTATTTCCTGTTCTTCTTTTCTAATATCAAGATTTTCCAGCATTTCATCCAGCTGATCTTT
>PWOK01000350.1 GCA_003557445.1 Halanaerobiaceae bacterium | reverse complement strand
CTATATTATACCATAAAATATATTGGTTTGCAAACTTATGTTTGGAGTTAATTTAAAAATATCGATTCATCCCCGCCCTTATTCAAGAACGAGGCTTTCTCGATTAAAAATCGGTAAATCTGGATACTCGATTATAATACTCCCCATCATCCATATAAGTATACATCACATAAATATAGGGTTGATCAGGAAAATCAGGGTGATGATCCATTCCCATTAAACCACCTTCTCCAATGTGAGCTACATCTATATTAACATAATTTTCAGAAGCTAACTGTCCATCTTCAATCAATCTAATACGCCCGGGTCTTTCTGTGACCAAAGCCCGATCTGATTCAGGCAAAAATATCAATTGCCAGGGTATTTCTAATTCCTCCACCCAGCTTATAATTTCAATAGAATACTGTTCCTCAATGAAAACATCTTCTACTTCATGTGGTTTTTCTCCAACATCAATAGCATATATACCTGCTGAAAATATAAAGAAAAAAGAACAGGCTAAAGCAAATATCAGGCATTTTTTTAAATAAAAATATACTTTTTCTCTATCCATAAATTTACTCTCCTTTGTCAATATTTTAATATTTATTCTGTTATTGTTGAGATGGGTCACTGTAAATCCTGATTTTATTTTTATAAAATACTGCCATAGCCTCACTATCATGTGACCAGAAAAAATCTAAGGGATATATAAAACGTCTATTTTCCATATTGAAACCCACTGTTCCAACCTGTTCCCAGCTATCAACTTCCCAAATTCTGACCACATAATCATTTTCCCTTAAAGTAGCCAAATATTTTCCATCGGGAGAAAATCCAACTTTACAGGTGTTTCTATCTAAATTTGCTCTCCAACTCCAGACTAATTCATATTCACGAACTTCTTCTATATCTTCCCTGGTTATATTTATCTTATGAACTAAATCTCCATTCTTTATATCATATATATTTATTAGTTTATTGGAGGTAACTATAGCCAATAAGTTTTTTTGAGAATTAAAACTAATTTTATCCGGTAAATTCATGAAATTATCCTCTACTATAGAAATTTGGCTGACTTTTTGATAACTTTTATTTTCATAGATCCTTATATTATGGGGCTGTATGTTAAATACATATTTACCATCAGGACTTATAAACTGCCTGCCCTCCTTTGTTTTCATAACTTCAGTATATTTTTCATAATGCCAGTCATTTGACTGCAATTGCCTTTCAATTTTTTGAGTTACTTCCCACTTATAAAATTTTAAATCCGACTTTTTTATCCCCTTTTCCAACTTTAAAATTATATTATCTTTATAGAAAGCTCTAAACTTTTGCCTACTTGATAATTTTTCATCTTCCAATATATTATTCAAATTTCTAAATCTTTTATCTGCAATTTTTTCTTCTCCCGGGAAATTCCCTATCTCCAGATTACCTACTACCTCATTATAAGTTTCGCTTTTTACCAAGTTTATCTTGTTCCATCTGGAAGTGTGAACATTAATCAATGCTATAAAAAGAAAAATTACTGCTAAAGAAAGAAATAAATTACTCACACCACTTTTAAAACCATAGTATCTGTCTTCTCTAAATTTATAAATTATTAAAATAATTAAAGCTAAAGCAGGAATTCCATACATAATTAATGGTCCCCATTTAAAATAACCCAAGTCCATCACATTATATATCTCTATAAATTCCATTTGATTTTCCTCCTCCTTTACAACTCTTATACTTCCCCTAATTGTCCCTTAATTCTTTCAATCAAATCCTCATCTTTTAATTTTAAATAAGAACTATTTAATACCTTAATCATCTCTTTTCGATATAAATTTCCTTTAGCATAAGCATTTAATTTTGTCATAATCAAAGAATAAGTTAATCGTTCTCCCAGATCAACAAATTTTTTCAGGTACTGACTCAGCTGTTTACTTTGACTTAAAAAATAATTTTGATGATAATCCTCAGCTTCATAAAAGTTATTCAACTCATTTAGCTCTGTTTGAATTTCTCGATCTGTTTTCTTTTTCTTTTTTTCTATAAAATTACGGGCACTTTTCTTCTGCTGATTATCATTAAAAAATATAATTGATCTATATTGAGATGAATTATTTTTTTGATAGGGATTATGATTTTCCCAGAACAGATTTAGTAAATCAGTGAAATCAATCTTTTCCGGATCATAGGTAATTCTTACTGTTTCAGTATGATTACCCAGGTTGTGATAAGTCGGATTTTTCATATTTCCCCCGGCATATCCTGAAGCTGTATAATAAACACCGTCAATAGCTCCAAAGGCAGCATCCGGCCCCCAGAAACAGCCTGAAGCAAGATAAGCATTTTTTAGAAATATAAGGGAACTGGAATTCATGCAATATCTTAAACCTGTAGGTTCTGGGCCATCATTAAATAAATGCCCCAGATGGCCTCCACACCTGCTACACAAAATTTCAGTTCTTTCCCGGGCCAGCTTATAATCCGGTTTCTTTACTACAGCTCCTTCAAATAAAACATCACTGAAACTGGGCCAGCCACTACCTGAATCATATTTATCTTCAGAACTAAAAAGAACATTTTCACAGGCCCGACAACTATATATACCCTGATTCTTATTATCATAATATTTATTTCCAAAAGCACGATCAGTACTACCTTTTACCAAAACTCTATATTCCTTTTTCGATAATTTTTCTTTCCAGAATGATGGTTTCTTATTTATGATATATTCTTCATCT
>PWOK01000122.1 GCA_003557445.1 Halanaerobiaceae bacterium | reverse complement strand
GAAAGGTACAGAGTTCACGGCAAATTTATAAGGGAGATCTGCTCCTAAATAAGACCCGCAATGTCTTTGGAGACATTGCGGGTCTGAAAAGAGCTGTGTTATGGGTTCACATTCGCGGCCTTAGCAAGACTCGCAAAGTTTTTAAAAAACTTTGCGAGTCTGACGTGGGTCTGAAATTAAGCTCAGTTAAGGACTTACAATCTTGCTTTTTCGACCTTCAATAACTTTCCTCGCCGTTCCATTATCCCCTTCAACCTCAATGGTAATGATTACCGGAGTCTCATCTACCGTATCATCGGTATCTTTAAAGTTAAATTTGTAATTGGTGAGTTCATCAAAGTTACTGAAGTCACTGTTTGGAGCGCCAACCGTGATATCCACATCTCCAATAACTTCCAGATCATCCCCTTCTACCGTTACAGAAATAGACGTACCCGGAACCATTGGGTTGCCCTCGGAGTCCATGACCGTGTATTCAAATGTTTGATCCTCATCATTCGGCACATCAAAATTATCCGGGGTAATGGTGATAAGTGGATCACCGGAAAAGATGATTTCTGCGGTTGTTGAAATATTGTTTTCAGCGTCATCTGCAGTTGATGCCGTAACCGTTGCGATACCTCCCGGTGGAAATGGATTGGCAACCGTTAACTCCACCGTAGCTTCACCCTGTTCATCAACCGGTGCTGATCCCTGTATATAACCGCCATCGGTGGTAAAGTAGACCATGGTGCCCTCCGGTACGTTATTTCCGTAACGATCTCCCACATAGGCTGTCATTTCAACTTTTCTGCCGGTTTCTGCGAACGGTACATTTCGATCTTCACGTTCAACCGGAGCAACGGTAAAATGATCTTGATCTCCCAGCCCGGCATGGATGACTACGGAAACCGGGCGGGATAAAATTTCATCGCCATTATCTGTAACAACCTCCGCAACAACCTGTACTGTACCCGGTTCCGTGCCACTTGTTAGAGTGGTGGTAACTTCTCCACTGCTGTTCGTCGTAGCTGTGGATGGATAGAGCGCTTCGCCACCGTCGGGATGGTCCCCAAACCGAAAGTTCACATCTGCCGGATTCTCCGTTCCGAGTGGATTACCATTTTTATCCTGCACAATAAATGTAAGCTGGGCATCTTCCCGCTGCATGGTTCCCTGTACGCCAATTTCATTCGTTGATACCGACTCCAAGTAGATCGATCCCGGTTCTGCAGGCTCAGGTTCGTCCCCCTCATAGGTTACTGTCTCCCGAACCGTACCATTGGGGCCATCCGCCACGATAGTAAGCGTCAAATCACCAAAAACATCTACGGTATCAGGCTTTGAGACCTGGAACCCAAATTCTGTTTTTCCATCTCCGCCCTCAGAATAATCACCAAGTGTTACTTCTGTATCTCCTGTGAGATCCAAACTTTCGTTGTTAAATGATACGTCGATCGTTGTACCCTCTGCCATCGGGTAGCCATTGTCATCTTGCAGTGTGTAAGTAAAACGTTCACTCGAAAAATTATCCATATCTATACTGCCCGATTCAATATTGAGAATAGGCGATCCTGAAAAGACCACATCCAGCTCCTGCTCTATCGTTGTACTGTTTTCATCAATCGTTTTCACGGTAACTGTAGCAAGACCCGGCGAAGCATTCATCGATCGCAAATCAGCCGACGTTGTACCATTTTGATCGGTCGTACGATCTCCATCAATCGATCCTTTTGTGGTTGTAAAGTAGACAGCCGTCCCTTCCCGAACGGTATTTCCATATTTATCACCTAAAAGAACATCTATTGTATTGGTTTGATTGGATCCACCCGCAACCTGATTTTTTCGATCAGCCATTACTTCAAAATGGTTTTGATCAGGTAAACCACCACTGATTGTTACTGAAACCGGCTTTGATATATGAGTCTCCTCATCTCTTGTAAATGATGCTTTAACCTGCACAACACCAGCTGCTGTACCGCTGGTTAGGGATGCGGTCGCTTCACCATTATCAGTTCGTACAGAATCAGGATAGATGCTTTCGCCACCATCGGGACCCTCTGCAATATCAAAATGGACATACACCGCGTTTTGATTATCAACCCGCGTGCCGGCTGAATCTGTTACCACAAAACTAAATTGTGTGGTCTCAGTTCCCCCGGTCTCTTTTACCTGGATTGTTTGGTTTGATACGTCATCAAGCGTAATGAAAGCGGAGCCCTCCGATCCACTGGAGCCATCATTCGGATCGTCATTATCGTCACCGTTATCCTCATCCGGCAGCGCCAGTTGAAAATCAGGAAATTGAATATCATTTGACGGATCCACATTCAGCTCTTGCGTGCGCGTTTGATACCCCTCTTTGCTTACTTCAAATGAATAACGTGTAGTTTCTTCAATAAAGAGCTGGAATGAGTACTCACCATCTTCATTTGTAAATGTATCCATTTCTGAAGGAGATGTAATCGAAACTTGTGCACCTTCAATTGGTTCTTCACTGCTGTTTGTAACCGTGCCACCCACCTCAACCGGGGCAGGATCACTGTCGGTAAACCTTGAACATGAGAACAATAGCAAAATAACTGTGGAAAATAGAACGTAGCGTTTCAGCATAGAGATTTAATTTGTAGTCCGGGTATAGAACAGAGCCGATTAACTTGATTATTTTTTGATTGAACTGTATGACCCAAAAGCTTTTACAGTATCATACACACTAATAGAGAATCCAACTCGAGCTTTGTTACAT
>PWOK01000258.1 GCA_003557445.1 Halanaerobiaceae bacterium | reverse complement strand
CATCTTCTTCAACTTCATTTGCTTCTGCTTCCACCATCAAGACAGCCTCTTTAGTCCCGGCAACCGTTAATTCAAGTCTACTGTTTTCTCTTTCTTCTTCTCCAGGATTAATAATTAATTGATCATCCACTAATCCCACTTTGACACCTGCAATAGGACCATCAAAAGGAATATCAGAAATAGATAAAGCTATAGATGCACCATTTAAAGCAGCAATTTCAGGTTCATAATCTTTGTTAACTGATAAAATAGTTGCTATTATCTGAACATCATGTCTAAATCCTTCTGGAAATAAAGGTCTTAATGGACGGTCTATTAATCTTGCTGAAAGAGTAGCTATATCACGAGGACGTCCTTCCCTCCTGTTTATACTACCGGGTATTTTACCGATAGAATATACTCTTTCTTCATAATTTACCATTAACGGAAAATAATCTATACCTTCTCTCGGTTCTGACATAGTCGCAGTTACCAGAACAACAGTATCTTCATTTCTAACCAATACAGAACCATTGGCCTGTTTTGCTAAATTTCCTGTTTCAACTGAAAATTCACTATTGGCCAGTTGTGTCTTCCACTTTTTCTTCATTTTTTCCCTCCTTTAGCTTATTATGTCCATATTTAGTTAACTATATTTTGTAATAATTAATATTGAAATTAAGAGCGAGTTACCCCGCTCTTTTTATTTCTTAATTACTTTCCACGTATACCCAGTTGAGCAATTAATTCTCTGTATCTTTCAATATCATTTTCTTTTAAATAATTTAATAGTTTGTTCCTTTTCCCTACCAGTTTCAACAAACTTCTCCTGGAATCATAATCACTTTTATGATCTCTTAAATGATTTGTCAAATCTTTGATTCTGGCAGTAAAAATTGCAATCTGAACTTCAGGTGAACCTGTATCTCCTTCAGAACGTTGATACTTTTCAATAATATTTTGTTTTTCTTGAACACTTAACATACTTTCACCTCCTGTTTTCTATTTACACCAAAAGCCAGGAAATCGTTGGAGGAACTCGAATAACCCAGCAAATGGATTTTTAAAACCATTATAATTCTAACACAAAATTTCATTAGTGTAAAGAATATCTTTTTGCATCTGTTGTTTTAAATTTTTTATATCTGAATATTTTTTTTCATCCCTTATTTTCTTTATTAATTCAAAAGATATTTTTTTATTGTATAATTTTTCTGCAAAATCAATTATATGAATTTCTATACTGTAATTTTCACCTGAAAAAGTAGGTTTATATCCAAAATTGGCTACTGCTTTATATGCTTTTTCATTATAATTGGCATATCCAGCATATACTCCTGAAGGTGGTAAAACATAATCGGTTTCATATTTCAGATTGGCAGTAGGAAAACCAAGTTTATGTCCCCTTCCTTTTCCATGGACCACTATTCCTTCTATTGTATAATTAAATCCCAGAAATTCAGAAACTTTTTCAACTTTCCCTTTTCTAATTATTTTTCTGATATGGCTGCTTGATACCTTTTCCCCTTTCAGCTCAAAATTAGATAAAATTGTAATTCCAAAACCAAACTTTTCTCCATATTCTTTCATTAATTTAATATTACCTTTTCCTTTATAACCAAATCTAAAATCATTACCTACAACAATATGAATAATACCAATTTTTTTAACAAGAATATTTTTAATAAAAGAATCAAAAGAAGTTCTGGAAAAATCTTTTGTGAATTTTTGCTGAAAATAATAATTTATTCCCTGTTGAGCAAGTAATTCCTTTTTCTGAGATTCTGATATAATTTGAGAAGGGGCTTTTTCAGGTTTTATTATTTTCAAGGGATGTGGTTTAAAAGAAAATACTGCACTTTTTGTGTTCTTTTTTTCTGCAATACTAATTGTTTTTTCAATAATTTTTTGGTGTCCAAGATGAAGACCATCAAAAGCACCAATGGCAACACTGACAGGTTTATTATCTCTTCTTTTAAAATTCGGACTTTTAATCACTTCCATTATTCTTCCTCCCAGGTTGAACATCAAACAAAAACCCTTAAGGGTTTAAAGATTAAACATTCATCTTTAATTGTTATTTTGTTTATTGAAATAAAATTATTTTGTTGATCATAAATCACTACTTTTTCTTCCAGAACAGGTTCTTTTTCCAGAGATTGTATGTCTTCCCGGGTTAAATACATACCATTTACAGCTTTTTTATGTGCTTTTTCAGTAATAAATACTTTGGGGAAATCCAATGGTTGATCCATAGGAACAATGAATTTATAATCATTATTTTTTAAAAATTGTTTTATTTCTTTAAAAGTATAAGCATTTTTTAATTTAAAAGGACCTGATCCGGTTCTAACTAAAAAAGAAAGATGAGCTCCTGTTTCCAATTCTTCTCCAATATCACGGGCTAATGACCTGATATAAGTTCCCCGTGAACATATTACTCTAAATTGAACAACCGGTAAACTGATATTTATAATTTGATTTTTATAAATAGTAACCTGACGTGATTCTCTTTTGACCTCTTTTCCCTTTCTGGCCATTTTATATAATCTTTTACCCTGGTGATGAACTGCTGAAAACATAGGAGGAATTTGTTCTAACTTTCCTGCAAAATCAGCAAAAGTTTTTTCTATCTTTTTTTCTGTTAATTTTTTCCACAGATTGTTTTTTTGAGTAATTTTACCTTCACGGTCCAGAGTATTTGTAGTTATACCAAAAGTCAATTCTCCAATATATTCTTTTTTTTCTT
>PWOK01000005.1 GCA_003557445.1 Halanaerobiaceae bacterium | reverse complement strand
CTCAGGCGGGGGCTGCGGCTATGCTCAATAACCCGTTAATTTCTAGCCACCTTCGCTCGGCGGGACTCACTGCCGAACAAATTTCCAGTATGCCTTTGGGTCAGCAAGCGGCACTGGCCAATAACGCACTGGCTTTCGCGGAGTTTGATTTAACTCGTAGACAGACTGAGGCTAACATTTGGGCTACCCAGGCTCAGGTAAATCTCAACGAACGTAAGTTCCAGATGAGCCTAAGACAGGCTGAAGAGGCTCTAGATGTAGCGGATCAAGGTGGTTTCGGGGAGAGAGATATTTACTCGATCCAACTTCTCCAAGATGCGGCCTCCGAATTTAGAGCCGGTATGTGGGCTATGGAAGAAAATATCAAATCTGGTCAGGGCTTGGATACCCAACAACTCTCAGTCGCATCGAACCTACTGGGGTCCGCGGAACACTTACAGAATCTGGGCATGTACGATAGTCCGCAAGTGCAAACACTTCTACAAAACTATGTTAGAGATTCTAGAAGACTGATAGAGGGTCACCAAAGTCTCGCTGAAAGTGACGCCGAACTTGAAAATGAGGGTTGGTTTACTCGCCTTAGAAAGAACTTGAGTTTAATACCCTCCCCCACGTTGACTGGTGGCCAGGCACAACAATTACGCCCAACGCAACCCCGATAAGGAGGCTCTGTTCCTGTGGCTTATGATATGCAAAGAAATGAAATCGACGAAATCCTTCGTTCATTAGGAATGGGGTCTCCCGTAGAGACACCATCCTCTAATGTTAGGTTCGGCTCCGGATTAAGTTCCAGTCTGGGAGGTGGTTTAAGTAGTTCACTTAGTCCCGGTAGAAGCCAAAGTGCTGGACTAGACTCCTCCTTCTTTGCCGGTCATGAAGTTACACCACAAGATCAGATACCTTTAGGAGCCATGGCTCAATTCGGTTACGGTGTTCGATCTCCTATAGATGCCGTTATGCGTCGGTCAAACGAAGTTCCTAAACCTCAAAACGTGATTGAAACAATAGCAAACATCGGTGGTAGTCTTCTTGGTTGGGGTATTCCGATTGCTCTTACCGGAGGGCTTGGAGCCAAGGCTGCTGTTGGGCTTGGGTTAGCGTCTAAAGCAGCCATGGCTAAAGGTACTGCTCCTTTTGCGGCTAAGGCTGTAAAAGGTGGAGTCAGTTTCGGTATCAATAGTGCTGTACGAAAGTGGGGAGACGATGAGTCTACTCTCGAGGATATCACCAAATCGGCGGCTCAAGGTGCTATCCTGGGTGGACTCGTCTTTCCTGGAATTGGTGTGGGTTTAAAACACAAGGCTACTCGTAGTGCTATTTACAAAGTAACTGACTCCACCAAGGGACTGCTAGGTAGACCCACAGATAAGGGGATTCTACAGGGTACTGTTCTCAATGACATGGCTACAGCATTACCTGCTAATGAGTTGTGGTCTAGAGAAGGATTATCCCGCACGGTGAAAGCCTTGTACGACAATGGCATCAACGTGAAAGATGTGATTCCGGGGTTTGCTCGAATGAGTAACCCGGACCGATTTGGGGCCGTTATAAACTTGGCGAAACAAGTTAAGCCGGGAGATTACGGAGCCATGTACCCCTTCCGTAAAATCTTCCAGTACGGTCACCAAACCTTGAAGGCTCAACAAACTTTCGGACTCAAGGCCGAACAGGGGTTTTTGGCCGGTACATTCAACAAAGAAGATCTGCGAAAAATGCAAATTCTTACGGGTACTTTCAAACCTGAGGATGCTGATAGAGAGATCCACACCCAACAACTTAGAGGTGTAGATTTCAAGGGCATGTTTAAGCGGGGTACTGTCGTCACCAAGGGTCCCCATACGGACTTTCGACACGCCGGTAATAGAGTGTACTCCAGTTCTCAAGCCGCTAGAAGTCCCGAGCAAATAAATTGGGGTTTCAAATATGCCAAGTCGGAGGCATACCAGGGACTCACCCCTAAGTTTTCCGTCAGTAGGTACACGGATCGGTGGTTACAGGGTAATATTGATTCACTCAGTAAAGCACCGGCTGGAGAACAGTTGTCTATATTGAATCGTCAAATGTCCCAAGCCAGTAACATGGTATTCAAAGCCTCCAAAAGTATGGGACTGGACCCCGAAAAAATGGCTAACAACCCCACGTACCGGACCCATTCCTTAAAGGGAATAGAGGCCATGATTCGTAAAGGTACCGCTACCGATGAGGTACGAAAGGCATACCATAGGTTCGTAAATGGTACAGAGTTGTTCGATGATCTGGATACGATGCGTAATCAACTGGCTCCTACTATGGCGGAGGCCATGGAAATGGGTGCCCGGGGAATGTTGAAACATCCGAGTTATGAGTACATCATGGGTCCCGTTATGAAATGGTACGAGGATGGTACTATCGATCAAATGACGGGGAAACAATTCTTGGCCAGAATGAGACATGATGTACTACAAAAATCGGGTAAGAGTAAAATCAGCGAACTACCCCAGGTACAACAGGATCAGTTCAACCACATCAAACAATCTGTCGAGAGTTTGGGTCTCGATAATGTAGTCATGGAACGAATGGGTTTAATGACTGCATTGCCACAGGCAGAAGCCAAAGCCATACTGAATGATTTCAGTGCTTTAGCCAGTATTAAAGATCTGTCCTTCACTACTGCCGACGCTTGGCATATGGCGAAAGATCCCAAGGGAATTTTTAACATTTCCTTATTCCGAGGTATGCGTAGGGTAATG
>PWOK01000054.1 GCA_003557445.1 Halanaerobiaceae bacterium | reverse complement strand
TTTAAAAGCTATAAAAGAAGTTCTGAATAAAATCTCACTGCACCAGGAAGATATTGATGTATTATCTATTACCAATCAAAGAGAAACAATTGTAGTATGGGATAAAAAAAGTGGTAAACCAATTTATAATGCTATTGTCTGGCAGTGTCAGCGAGGCAAGGATATATGTAGGAATTTAAGAAAAAAAAGTTATGAAAAAAAAATTAAAGAAAAAACAGGGCTAGTTATTGACCCCTATTTTTCTGCCAGTAAAATAAAATGGATACTTGATAATGTAAAAGGAGCCAGAAAAAAAGCTGAATCAGGAGATCTTTTGTTTGGAACTATGGATTCATGGTTGATATATAAAATGACTGGAGGTAGGGTACATGCAACCGATCCTTCTAATGCCAGTCGTACCATGTTATTTAATATATATGATCTGGAGTGGGATGAGGAACTGTTTGATATATTTAATATACCTGTTAAAATGGCTCCTGAAATTATTTTTTCAGATGAAATATTTGCATATACAACAGAAAAAGGGGGTTTTAATGTTAGGTTGCCTGTATCAGGAGTAATGGGGGATTCTCATGCAGCTTTATTTGGTCAGGGCTGTTATTTACCGGGAATGGCTAAAGCTACTTATGGTACTGGTTCTTCTATAATGATGAATACAGGCCATAAAGCAATTTCATCTGATAAAGGGATAGTAACATCAATTGCCTGGGGAATAAATGATAATGTAAAATATGTATTGGAAGGAAATGTTCATTATGCAGGAGCAACATTAAAATGGTTAATAAATGATCTTGAATTGATATCAGATGAGAAGGAAGCAGTCTTTCTGGCTGCGGAAAAACTGGAAGATAATCAGGGAGTCTATTTTGTACCAGCTTTTTCCGGGCTGGGAGCACCTTACTGGGATAATGATGCAACAGCGACCATAACAGGATTAACTTCTGGAAGCAATAAAGCACATATTGCCAGAGCTGCAGAGGAATCAATTGCCTATCAAATCAAAGATGTACTTGATTTGATGGTGAGTGAAGCAGGTGTGGATTTAAAAAAATTAAAAGTTGATGGTGGCCCAACCAATGATAAGTTTTTAATGCAATTCCAGGCAGATATGTTGAATATTGCTGTTGAAAAAAATTCTGTTGAAGAAGTATCTGCACAGGGTACAGATTTTGCTGCAGGCCTGGCTACAGGAATCTGGAATAGTTTAGAACAAATTAAAGAATTAATTAAAACAGAAACTACATATAAAAGCAAAATAAATAAAATACAAAGAAAAAAATTGTATAATGGCTGGAAAAAAGCAATTGAAAAGGCCAGATTATAAAAGGAAGATGATATTATAACTGAAATTAAAGCTTATATTAATAGAGAAGAAAAAAAGGATTCTTTTACAAAAAAATAGATTCAAAATTTGAAGATAGAATAATTAAATACTGGCAGGAAATGAGAGATGATTTTATTAAAAAAGTAATAACTCAAAAGAGTTAATAAAAATATTAAAAAAGGAGTTTTAAAATGTCTAAAAAGATTTATGATGCTGTTTATGGTTGCCTGATTGGTGGTGCAATAGGAGATTCGTTAGGAGCTCCGGTAGAAGGATGGTCATATAGAGATATCAGAGAGAAATATGGTAAGGTTGAAGAATTTATGAGTTTTGAGACCGGATATTCTGATGGTTCTCCCGGAACAGTCACAGATGACAGTGTTTTGAGACATTATCTATGTCTGGCAATAATTGAAAAAGGAGGTAGGGTTACCCCTGATGATTTTGCAAGAATATGGAAGGAGAAGTTAAACCCTGATCGTTTATGGCTTAATGAAAGTATAATTTATCAAAGAATAAAAGGTAATGTTAATCCTTGGATTGCCGGACAGGGCAGTCTTCCTGCTGGTTGTGCATCAATGGCCATAGCTCCTGTAGGTATTGTTAATGCCGGTAATCCTGAACAGGCTTATCAGGATGGTTTTAATATTGCTTCAGTTAATCAAAAAGGCAATAATCGTGACTTTGCAGCTACAATTGCTGCTGCCTGTGCTGCTGCTTTTTTACCAGAGATCAGTGTAAAAGATATTATAGATATTATGTATAAATATAGTACTGAATTAACTAAAAGAGCTCTGGATTTAACCATGGAACTGGCTTATAAAAGTGAGAATGTTGACCGGTTTACAGAAAAATATTATGAAAAAATGCTGGACTGGACCTGGTGGGTTCACGGCTGGGATAAAGAAAAATATCATCATGGTAATCTTTTTAGTGGAAATAGTATTGAGTTTGCTCCTGTGGTTCCAGCTATCTTATATTTATGTAATGGTGATGTTAATCAGGCAATTATTGAAGGAGCCAGTTTTGGTCGTGATTGTGATACAATAGCCAGTATAATAGGTAATATAGCTGGTATAATGCAGGGAGCTGATGCAATTAGAAAAGATTGGATTAAAAAATGTGAAAAAGCAAATAATGAATTTTTTGAAGAAGTAGAAGGTGATAGCAAAGCTAATTTTGCTTATACAGCAAAAAGGCTGGTAAAAGTATTAAAGAAAGAAAGGGATAAATATAAAAAAAGAGTAAAATTTCTGGATGATTTATTAAAATAAATTAATTATATAATAACAATCTAATAAAAAATGGGAGGAAATTTAAATGAAAAAGAAAATTGAGTGCTGGGATATTTTTGAACTTGATTTAAAAGGACCAGAAGATGGAAATCCTTTTATTGATGTTGATTTAACAG
>PWOK01000351.1 GCA_003557445.1 Halanaerobiaceae bacterium | reverse complement strand
TTCATAATACTCTATATTTTCTATAATAAGAGATTTACTGCTTTCCTGTCCTGCAATCTTTGCTTCCAGAGAAATTCTTTCAGATAATAAATTGCGGTATTGTTGCAAATTATTTCCAATATCATCAGGTTCCTGTGTTAATCTTCTGGAATATTCTCTTATACTTTCTTCAAGATTTATAATTCTTCTATTAAGGGAATTAATCTCAGGTGTATCTTCACCAAGGCCTCTATTTAAATAATCAATTCTCTCGGCCTCCAGTTCAGCAAGTTGAACCTGAAGTCTTTCTATTAAACGATCAGTAACTATACCTGCTTCATCAGGTAATCTTTCCTTTAACACCTCAAGTCTTTCATTAATTCTTTCAAGTTCCATTTCATTTTCTCTAATAGAAATATCTGTTCTTAATAATTGATTTTCCAGTTCAGATAATTGATTATTGATTTTACTGGCTTCATTATCCAGTGATATTATACCAACTTCATTTTGATAATTTCTTACAGCCTGTTCAGTTCTATCAACTTCTTCTTCAGCCCTATTGACCTGTTCCAGTAAAAAATCAAGCACACGAGAAGATTGTTCTCTGGCTCTTGCCTGACGGTATTGTTGATAAGCAGTAGAAACAGCCCAGGCACCATCACGAGCAATCTCTGGAGTTAAACCCTTAACATTAATTTCTATAAGATCTGTACCACTAATATTATTAACACTGATTCTTTTATCTAGATCAGGAATTGCTTCCTGACTGCTTTTTTCATCAAGTAATTCAATTGCTTTATTTATAACCAGAGGACTTTTAATAATTTGCATCCTGTTTTCTATTTTATCACCACCGGTATCAATAGAACCACCAAAAAAGAAATCATCTCTCATTCCCGATTCCCCTTCAATAATAATACTGGCAGTACTTTCATAAACAGTATCACTTATATAACTTAAAAATCCAGCCAGAAATAAAGCTATAATAGTAATACCGGCAATATAATACCATTTAGCCCTAATAATTTTAAAAAGGTCTCTTAAATCAATTTCCACCATATCTCCAGTTTCAATCTGTGATTCATTATTTGATTTTATAATTTCGTTATTATCCATTATTATCTCCAACCTTAATATAGTTAACTATTTCATTTAATATTATTTTTAAATCTTCCCATTGTTCACCTGCATAACTTAAAGCAATTTCATTAATAAGATATGTTTTTTGTGTATTTAAAGAATTTAATTCAATTTTTAATTCACTTATTCTTTCATCAAGATTCCAGAGATTTTCTGGATCCACAATACCTGCATTAACAAGTTCTTCAAGTCTTCTTTTTCTTTGATTAAGGGTTTCAAGTAAGTCATTTTTGCCCTTGATTTGATGAATAAGTTCAGTTAATTGATTGATTTGTTGTGTTAAATTTTTAATTTTTTCATTTTTTAAATTTTCAAGTTTATGAATATTTGTTGTCAGGGTTTCCCGATAGGTAATTTTTTGTCTCTGTATTTCAATTTCTCTATCAGGTGAAAATAAGGGGTAAGAAAAGTTAAAACCCATCCTGGGAACAGGTTTAAATCCATCATCATATTCAGCAGCAATTCCACCATCTATATCAAAGGAAATTTCTTTACCTTCATAAATTTCAAGATCTTCGTACTCCTGGATTAAATCTTTTTGGGAAATAATTACTGGAGAAGATTCAAGAACCAGAAATATAGCCTTTTGATGTAATTGATTAAGGTTTTCTGTTTCATTTGTTGTTTCTGCAATAGATATTGTTGATAATAAAAATATTAATATAAAAACAGATAAGATAATATGAATAGATTTTTTCATTAAGCTAATTACCCCTTTCTTTTCAAGTGATTTTTTATTTTGTTGTTAACTGCTGAAGTAATTCATATAATTCCAGCCAGTCTTCATTTCCATAATTAAAAGCAAGTTCCAGTTTTATCATTTTTGATTCAACTTCAGCATCAGCAATTTTAGTACTGGTTTCGATTATTTCTTTTGTCAAATTAACCAAAATTTCAGGTTCCATTATACCTGCTTCTACATTTCTTTTTGCTGTTTCTTCTCTTTCTTTAAGCAGAATATGTAAATCTTTTTGGTTTTCAATTTGATTTTGTAATTTATATATAACGGTTATTTTATCAATAATTTCCAGCCTTAAATTTCTTTTAAGTTCAATATAATTTTCTTTTAATTCATGTTTCATCAGAGAACTATCAATATCCTCTTTTAATAATGAACTTATTATATATTCCGGAATATCTTCATCTATTTCTCTTTCACTATCCAGTTCTACCATTTTTTGTTTTACTTCTCTGTAAGAATTCAAAACAGGTTCTCTTTCAATTACAAAATTAATAATATCATTAATAATTGTTTCCTGTAAATCAATATTATTAAAATCATTATAGAATTCTTCATGTGAAATATCTTCTTCGGCATTCACAAAATAATTAAATGTAAATAAACTTATTAAAATGGTCAATAAAATTATTTTGAATAAGCAGGTGTTTTTTTTCAATAGAATCTCTCCTTATTATTTTAACTCTTATATTAAAGTTCAACAAAAACATTAAATATCCTCTATAAAAATATTAATATTTTCTGGTATATTTGTCAAATATATTTTTGAAATATTTTTTTACACATAGCCCCCATGTCTTCCTTTTTTGCCAATATCAAGATTATATTTAAGTTCTTTTAAATTGATTTTATCTTCCAGATAATCACCGGCAGCAAGCA
>PWOK01000199.1 GCA_003557445.1 Halanaerobiaceae bacterium | reverse complement strand
TTCATTAATATCAATTGTATTTAACTTTTCTCTTTCATGAAAATCTATAACCCAGACTTTACCCATGGCACCGTGAGTAACAACAGCTATTCCATTATGTACGGCCAGGGCTTCATCCTGTCTTTCTTCTACAAGAGATCTTCCATCTGTAGAGATATTATAAAAATCTGAACCTCCACCAAAGTTTGTCATATAATAGATGGTACCATCAAGCAGGGTATAGGCCTGATGAAATTCTATTGCCTCAGGTCCACGATCAACTGCTGCATCACGACCACCATCCCAGCCAAAGGTATTGGAATGAAATTTATTACCATCTAAATCTGTCCAGATTATTGCATCTCCGTTTTCAGCCAGTGTTGCCACCAAAAGCATCTGGGGTGTATCGGCTCTTCTTAGATTACCTTCTCCCTCAGGTAAAAAGATAACTGAAGTTGGAGGTGTATGATCACTCATCCAGGCACCTGATCTATCTGAGGTCTCCCAGGGAGGATCTCCCGGACTGTATACTGGAAATTCATAAATCATCTTTATTCCTTCATGGAAAATACCTCTTATTTTATATTCTCCATCAGAAACAATATTTCTAATGATTTGATCATTTTTCATTTGACCTTCATCATAACCATCCCAGTAAACAGTATATTCTCCTGCTTCAAATTGTTTTTGGTTAACTAAATTTCTAATTCTACGACCTTCAAGATCCTCAACAACTAAAGTAACATAGCCTGATTCTTCAAGTGTAAAAGATACAGGAATTCCTTTTTTTTCAAAGGCTTCAGTTTGAAAAGAAAATAAGCTAACAAAGATTAAAGTAATAAATGTAATTAATATAAGTATTTTTTTTAAAAGCAAAATAATCATCCCTCATATTTTTTTATAAAATTTCAAGTAATTTAGTTATATTAATTAAAATAAATAATTGTTTTTTATATATTTTTATATATTCAACATATCTTTTGAATATCCTTTTTTTATTTTGTATATTCTTTTTTATTTATACTATTGATGCGATTTATAGAACACATATAAAAAATTACAGAGGGAACTTAGTCTCCCCCTGTAATTATATTATCATTTAATAATTATATGCATCATCAAGATCTCCCTGAATTAGAGGAAATAGCTCATCAAGAGCAGCCTGTGCACCTATATCTCCTTCAATAACAGGTACTATTGCTTCATTCCAAAGAATTCCAGCCTGTCCTGTCATATCAGCAGTAAAACTCCAGGTTGCATTATTGATAATATGCATAAATATCTGGGCAGCCTGTCTATCAGGTAACATTTCACCAAATAATTCTAATAACATGGTTTCATATTCTTCTTCAAAAGCCTGAGTATCTACATATGGTTCTGCCATCTGGTATAGAGCAAGATAAAGTTCAATAATTTTTTCTGGCTCCTTCTCCTGAGTTAAAGGTATATGAAAAGCATTACCTGTTCTAACAGGAAATACATGTTCATCCATATGAGAAGCCCTTGGATAGTAGGCTATTCCAAAATCAAAGTCTTCATCTTCACCCATTACAAAAGATGCATGAGTTGGGAGCATGGCAACCTGACCATCAAAATAAAGGGTTCTGGGGTGAATTGTATCATAAGCTGCTGTTTCTGCTCCAGACTGATATAGATCTCTTCTGGCTTCAAGTGCTTGAACAAATTCTGGCTCATTTGCAGTATACATGTACATACCATCAACATACCTTACTGCATCCCCACCAAAAGTTAAAGGCATAACATATGTCTGATCACGGAAAATCCCATCTCCCCAGCCGAAGTCGAGTGTCTGAGTACCTACACCCCACAGATCAATCTGACCATCACCGGTAGTATCATCAGTTAATTGTTCAGCTATCATCTGGAAGTTTTCCCAGGTCCACTCATCATTTTGCATAAATTCATATGGAGTTGTTACATTATACTCTTCGAATAACTCCTTATTCCAGAAAATCATATTAGGCATATAATGAGAGTGTTCTATCCTTTCTATGGCAAAAATTGTAACATGTAATCTGGGCATTTGTTCATATTCTGTCATACCTACATTGGGCAGTCTATCAAGAAGTTCTTGAGTTACAAAATCATCCAGAGGTAATAAATATTGATACACGCTTGGAAGGTCTCCTGTTTGAATAAAACCAAAATCATATGGTTTATCTCCAGCAACAACATCTGTTTCAAGTTCCTCTAAATAGGCATCAGAAAACACAATATTCACATTAAATTTTTCTTCTACAAGTTCCAGATGTGCCAGATCTTCTCCTTCATCCCAGTTTCTACTCCAGCCAGCAAGATAACTACCTATAACAACTGTTTCTTGATCAAAATCATATGGTGCCTCCCAGGCCAATAAAGACCCCACTAAAAACAAAACCATCATAGTACAGATAAATAATATTTTTACAATTTTCATTTTTTTCCTCCTTATGTTTTCTTCGTATTGTCAAAAGTTTTTAGTACTTTTTGTGTTTAATCCCTATTATAACAGGGATATTTATAAAAAAACTTGCTACCCCCCTTTTTTTAAGGTATATTTTAATTAAGATATTCGATTTTTAACCAAAATCAAAAGGAGGTAGCAAACTTGAATAACATAATAATCGGCTTTTTATTGCTTTACATTAAAATTCAACAAAAAATAATTATTTTTCTTTTCGTTTTACTCACCAGTAAAAATGTCTTTCCCAAATCTGAAAGTCCTGTTAGTAAAAAATATCACCAACTGAAAATTGACTCTA
>PWOK01000130.1 GCA_003557445.1 Halanaerobiaceae bacterium | reverse complement strand
TTGCAAATAGGAGTAGTGGTGTTGGACACACCGGCAGGGTAGTATAACTGATATTACGGGCTAACATCCCATAAAGTTATATGACCTCGAAGCTCGGTAATTCAATTGCCGAGTAGTTCACAATTAAATCTTTGTTTTATTTTTTTTTCTTTGTTTTCAAATAACAAAGGATATTTTTTCTTAATATTTTTCATTTAGTCCACCTGCTTCTTTTGAATTATAACTTCCATATTTAATTTCAAAATATGAATCTTTAATATTAATTCCATTTTAATCATTTTCTTTTGCATATTTCTTGAACCGTTTTAATTCCTGTAATGTACCCTCTTCTTTTGCTCTTGAACATAGATATTCCCAATCTATATCCTGATAATTAACATAGATCATCCCAATTATCCATTCTTTATCAGAATTAACATCCCAGTATTTATATCTATTAAGTCTGTCAATTATAATATCCTCTATTCCAATAAAATAAGCTTTTAATCCTTTTTCTACCTCAACTTCAGTTATCTTATTTTTATTACCAGCCATAGGACCTGAAGGAACTTCAATTACTATATTACTGTCATTTAAAACCCAGTATTTTCCTTCTTTTTTGAATCCTAGAGGTTTTAATTTTGAATGTATTTTTTTTACACTGGTTTCACAAATTATATCTATATCCATAGTTGAATAACCACCTGAAGTATAAAATTCAACAGCTTGACCGCCAACTATTACAGGTTTTACTTTTAGTTCTTCCAGAGCTTTAGTTATTACTGCCATTATTGTTATTTTTTTTGATAAATCATCTTTTTCTGATAATAAGGTGTTTTTGATCTTCTTTTTTAACTCTTTTTTATTCATTATCTATCACCTTTATTTTTTAAGTTTATATTTTCTATCCTCAACTTTTTCAAGCATTTTTTCCTTTTTCTGTTTTGCCTTTTTATATAATATTTTTCTTTTTTCAGGAGATCTTCTTTTTGCTTTCCCAGTTTGTAAACCAAGTTCATCTCTTATTTTTAACAAAGTTAATCTGGCTTTTTTTCTTTTTTTATTATACTGATCCAATTTAATTTTTTTCACCAATGATACCTCCTGAGATTATTTTTCAGCAACTTCCTCTAAAAATTTGACTAATCCTCAATAATAAAATCCTTCACATTCCTCTGCTCACTATCAAAATTAATTCCCACCAGTACTATTTCTTTTTCTTTTATCCTGAATTTATCTATATAATTTTTCTCCTTAATTTGCCCAATGGCCCTCTCAGCATCCTGATTACATTTAAATTCTATAATGAAAATACTATCAACAGTTTCAACTACCATATCAATTCTACCTTCTGAAGTTAACAATTCTGATTCTACCTTTAAATTATTATCAGTTAGCAAAACTCCGGTTAAATAAAATATTGTATGATAAAAATGCTCTCTTTCCTCTACTGCTTTCGGTATATTTATATTAGCTATACTGGCAAACAGTGACTTCATATACTCCATAAATTGCTGAAATTCTTTATTGATTAATGATTTCTTTATTCTATAAATGATGGGTGTATCTATTTTTTCTTCAGTCAATGATTCAAGTAAAATCTGACTTAAACTGTTTTCAACTTCATAATTGGGATAACCCAGTTTATAAATTAAATTATCTTCAACTTCTTTTATCGTCAAATATCCAGTTTGAAATAATAGAGGGATTAGCTTTAATTTAGTAATATCATAAGCTTTTAATTTGTTTTTTCCCACTTCTATATTCTCAATATTTGTAATATCAAAATCACTTTCCTTCATCAAATCTACTAAAAATGTTGGAGTACCACTTTCAAACCAGTAATTATCAAGCTCTTTATAATCTAAAGCTTTACCCACAGAATAAGGATTATATACTCGAGGACCATCTTTGTGAAACTTAAAACCATCATACATCGTTTTGAATTTTTTTAATAATTCCTTTTCAGTTATCTTAAGTTCATTAGCAAACTGTTTAAAATGTTCTTTGAAATTTGTTCTTAATTCTTTTTCAGTATAACCCAAAACATCAGAAAAACGAGGATGCATGTCAAGTTCTATTAAATTATTTAAAGTCGAAAATATTGATACTTTGCTGAATTTAGAAACTCCAGTTATAAAGACCATTCTTAAATTTGCTTCCAGGGCTTTTAAATTATCATATAATATTTTCAAAAATTCCTGGTTTTCACGGGCAATTTTTAGCTTTGTTTCCCCTTTTCCCAGATGGGATATAATGGGTTTATCATATTCATCAATTAAGATAACTACACCTTTATTATATTTATCAGCCAATTCTTCAATTAAACGAGGAAACATAAAATAAGCTTCTTCATCGTTTAATTCTATATCATATTTTTGAGCAATTTTAAAAAATTGTTGCTTAATACTTTTTTCTAATATTTTTCTATTTTCAGCTGGTAATATATTAAAATCAAGCTTGACAATCGGATATTCAGTCCATTCCCAATCCTGTTTATAGATATATAACCCTTTAAACAAATCTTTTTTACCCTCAAAAAAACATTTTAAAGTATCCAAAAACAGAGTTTTCCCGAATCTTCGAGGACGTGATAAAAAATAGTAGTGTTCAAAACTATTAACTATTTCATGTAAATATTTTGTTTTATCCACATAAATAAAATTTTGTTTAATAATTTCTTCAAAATCAGCCCGGGATACAGCAATTTTTTTCATATATATCCGCTCCTTTGATAGGATCCCATTATAATTTAACTTAAACTACTCTCAACTTTACA
>PWOK01000063.1 GCA_003557445.1 Halanaerobiaceae bacterium | reverse complement strand
TGGCTGAAAAGAAATGGGAAGTATATATACAGGGAGGAAGAAAAGCAACAGGTCTGGATGTACTAAAATGGGCTGAAGAAGTTGAAGAACTTGGTGCAGGAGAGATATTATTAACAAGTATGGATGCTGATGGTACCAGAGATGGTTATGATATAGAGTTACTTAAGGAAATAAACAGGGTTGTCTCAATACCTGTCATTGCCTCAGGGGGAGCAGGTAAACCTGAACATTTGAAGGAAGCTATCCTTGAAGGTAAAGCAGATGCAGTTCTGGCAGCATCTATTTTTCATGAAAAGGAATATAGTATTTCTGAAGTGAAGGATTATTTATCAGAGGCAGGTATTCCTGTAAGAAAAGAAATAGGAGATGAAAGTAGATGAAGGGATTAAATATTAATGAACTAAAATTTAATGAAAACGGTTTAATACCCGCAATATTACAGGATGTGGATAGTAATCAGGTATTAATGATGGCCTATATGAATAAAGAATCAATCAAAAAGACCATTAAAACCGGTAAAGCATGTTTCTGGAGTCGATCCAGGCAGGAATTATGGTTAAAAGGAGAGACCTCAGGAAATTATCAGCTGGTGGAAGAAATAAGAATTGATTGTGATAAAGATACACTCTTATTAAAGGTTAAACCAGAGGGACCTGCCTGTCATACAGGGGAAAAAACCTGTTTTTACCGAAAATCAAATGGACAGGAAATTAATGATTATTTAGAAAATGATTTTACTGGAAAGGCATTATTTCTGAAGGAATTATATAATTTGATTATGGAAAGAAAAGAACAATTACCTGAAGACTCTTACACCACTTATCTATTTGAAAAGGGTATTGATAAAATAACCAAAAAGATTGGGGAAGAAGCAGCAGAAATTATTATAGCCAGTAAAAATGAAGATAACCAGGAAATTATCTATGAAAGTGCTGATTTTATTTATCATTTGCTGGTTTTACTTGTTCTTAACAATATTTCTATTGAAGAAATTATTGAAGAATTGATCAACCGTCATCAGTAATAATAAAGGGAGTAATTATATGTATAAATATGATTTGCATGTTCATACTGCTGAAGTCAGCAGTTGTGGTCAGTTAAAAGCAGAACAGGTGATAAAGTTATATAAAAAAGCGGGTTTTGAAGGACTGGTAATAACAGATCATTTTACAGAAGGATATTTTCATAATTTGAAATTTTCTGGATGGGAAGAAAAAATAGATCAATATATGTTAGGTTACAGGAAAGCTTTTAAGGCAGGCAAAAAAGAAAAAATCAAGGTACTATTTGCTATGGAATTATCTTTCAATCAAGAAAATGGTGATTTTTTGGTGTACGGAATTAATGAAGATTTTTTAAAAACCTTCAGGAGTATTCATAAAGGGGATTTAAAAGATTTTAAAAAAATTATTGAAGGGAAGGATATTCTTATTTATCAGGCTCATCCCTTCAGGAGTAAACCAGCTAATCCACAGTTTCTTGATGGAATGGAAGTTTATAATGGTAATCCCCGTCATAATAACAACAACGAACAGGCTTTTAAATATGCCAGAAAACATCAACTTAAAATGATTTCAGGTTCTGATTGTCATCAATTGGAGGATGTGGCCACCGGAGGTATAATTGTCAAAAAACAAATTTCTGATGAAAACCAACTGGTCAAAGTATTAAAAAACAACCAATTTGATTTATTATATAAATAGTGGAGGGTTAATATTATAATGGAAATGGAAAAACTAAATAATTTAAGTTTACTATGGCCTGAAGATATTGATAGAAAAAAATATCAGGATGAAAACAAATTATCCCAGAGATGTGTAAATAATCTGGGACTGGATATGATTGCCCGTAAAATAGCCTATGATGACAGACATTATTATAAAGTGAAAAAATTATTTTTAAATTTGTGTGATAATCCTGAAGTGATTGAATACAGGCTTGATATTTTACAGGATTTTATAAATAATTCTGAACTCATTAATAGTTTTGGGGAGATATTTGAACTTATAGAACAAATTAATAAATACAAACAACCCGGGAAAAAGCTTGAAGGCAGTCAGTATCAGGCTGTGGCCTGGCGCTTAAAAATGCTGGAAATATATGCTGACTGTATGCAGAAATTATATAATTTATTAAAAAAATATAATGATAGGATTAAATCAGATGGAATGAGGAAAATGTTCAGCTATATCAGCAATATTGTGGAGAGTGATCTTTTTTCCTCACTACAGGATATATTACCTGAATTAAAGGAAAAATTTGATAGTTTAAGCTGTATAACCATTGGTATAAAATTAAATGCCAGGCTTGAACCCGAAAAAGCTATATTTCTTAATATGGATTCTGAGCCTTTTGAAGAAAAATCATTTTTATCCAGGCTATTTGGCCGTGAGTCTAATCAAGAAAATGTTGAAGGTGTTTCACCTTTTGCCAGAATATTAAAATCCAGAGAAGAAAAAAATATACTTCAAATAAGTTTGCTGAAAGAATTAAGTGATGTTTTTGATAAGGTTTTAACACCTGTTGAAAAAGCCATATCCCGGTTTGTTAATTACAGACAATCAGTTCTTTTAAACTGGAAAAGTGATCTATGTTATTATATTGGTTGTGCCCGTTTTGTTAAGGATATCTATAACAGGGGGCTACCAATGTGTAAACCTGAGGTATTGGCAAAAGAAGAAAGAAAAGCAGAAATTTTTGATATTACTGATATGACACTGGCTCTGGGAATTATAGAGGAAGAAAAAAGTGAGAGTGAAGAAGATAATGAGCAGGAAAAAGTAAATCTGGGAGCAAAAATTGTAACCAATAATATTAGATTTGGCTCTGAAGGAAGGATTTATATACTTACTGGACCAAATCAGGGAGGTAAAACGACTTTTACTAGAGCTGTGGGGATAGCCCAGGTTTTATTTCAGGCAGGAATTTATGTTCCTGGTTCTGAAGCAAGGATTAGTCCTGTTGACTGGATTCATACACATTTTACTGAAGAGGAAAAACCGGAAATTAAAGATGGCCGTCTGGGTGAAGAATCAAGGAGACTTTCCAGGATTTTTTATGAAGCAACCCCTTATAGTCTTTTACTCTTAAATGAATCACTATCCAGTACCAGTCCTGGTGAAGGACTGTATTTATTAAAAAATATTATTAAGGGTATAAAAACTCTCAGAAGTCGAGCTATTTTCACCACTCATTTACACCGATTAGCTTTAAAAATAGATGAAATTAATGAAGAAATTGATAATGATACTAAGGTTGGCAGTCTGGTTGCAGAAGTAGAACGAAATGATACTGATAGTGAAATGGAGGCAAAAAGAACTTTCAGGATAAAAAACAAATCACCTCAGGGATTAAGTTATGCTAAAGATATAGCCCATAAATATGGGATAAGTTTTGAACAAATTATGCAGACTTTAAAAAACAGGGATTATGAATATCTGGAATAAGAATTCAAATCCCTGTATTCTGGATACCTTACAGATGTTTTGCTGCTTCTTTATCAATAATCAAAGTCATATCAGGATGAGTTTGTAATAGAGATGAAGGGACTTTTGTTGTTATTTTGTTATTGGTTGTTTTTTTAATAGCTTCTGCTTTATTTTCTCCACTGGCCAGTAAAATTATCTTTCTTGATTTTAAAATTGTAGACATACCAGCAGTTAAAGCCTGAGTGGGAACTTCTTCTTCACTTTCAAAAAAACGGCTATTGTCTTCAATAGTTTTCTGGGTTAAATTAATTAAATGGGTGGCTGTATTTAACTGTTTTCCAGGTTCATTAAATCCAATATGACCATTGGAGCCTATACCAAGAATTTGGAGATCTATACCTCCAGATTCTTTTATTTTCTTTTCATAATTTAGGCATTCTTTTTTTACATCTTCTGCAGTCCCATCAGGTATATTATAATTTTCTTTTTTAATATTAATATGATTGAAAAAATTGTTTTTCATATAATAATGATAACTTTGTGGATTATCAGGATTTATTCTGTAATATTCATCTAGATTAAAAGTTTTTACTTCAGAAAAATCTATTTCATCATTTTTGTTCATTTCAATCAAGCGATCATACATACCTTTAGGAGTACCACCTGTTGGTAAACCTAATACTGTATCCGGTTTTAACCTGACCATACTTGATACCAGTAAAGCAGCCTGTTTACTTATCTGCTCATAATTATCTTTAATTATTATTCTCATATGTATTGCCTCCAGTTTAATAAATTGATTTTTTTTAACATATTAATATTATCACATTGTTTACTTTATTACAAAATATATTTGATAAAAATTACTTGAAATTAATTATCGTCTGTTATATTATGTAAATGATTTTGGTTTGGTTTTTGAAAGGAGAAAAAATGATAAATAATAAAGGATTAGCTGTAATTTGTGATTTTGATGGTACTATTAGTTTACAGGATGTCAATTTTAATCTGTTTCAATATTTCGGAGATGAAAAGAATCAAAAGATAGAAGAGGCTTTCCAGAATGATGAAATGGGAAGTCTGCAATCAATGATTGCTCATTATAATAATCTTGATTTAAGTAAAAGAGAGTTTGAAAACTTTGTTAAAAATAGGATTGAACTTGATCCCTATTTTGCTAAGTTTTATCAGTTAATAAAAGAAAATAATATTGATTTTGCAATAGTTAGTGCAGGATATATAAATTATATTAATCTTTTATTTGAAAAATATAATATTAAAATGGAAGATCCTGTTTACTGTAATAAATTGATTTTTAAAGATAATAAAATTGATATTGAATTTTTACACAGTATAACAGAGGATGAATGTACTCAGGATTATGGTATTTGTGGTAACTGTAAAAGGCAAATAATTGAAAAGTATATTGCTCAGGGGAAATATGTTATATATATTGGTGATGGTTTAACTGATAGATGTCCGGCTAAAAAAGCTGATAAATTATTCACAAGAAAAGGATCCCGTCTGGAAAAATATTGTCAGGAAAATGATATTAATTTTACTTCATTTGGTAATTTCAAAAAAATAATATCTTATATTAAGAATTATATGTAATAATTTAAAAATAAAAGAAATATGATCAGATAAAGAATCAGGAAACTGTCTATTGCAGCTTATTCTTTTGAATGTTATAATTATAGATAAATTAAAATTTATAATATATTAAAAAAATATAATTTAGAAAGGGAAATTAAATGTTTAAAAGATATATTATATATTTATTAAGATGGCAGCTGAGTACACCAATACTGGCCCTGGTTTTATTTTTACTCAATGATTTTAATGTTACTTTTGCCACAATTATGGCCAATTTAATAGGTGGTTTAATGTTTTTCTGGGTTGACAGATTTATTTTTACTTCTGAAGTACTGGCTCCCCAGTGGGAAATAAAAAAAGAAATAGCCTGTGTTGATTGTGGAATTGTTTCACGGGGTTTCAGGCTGGTTAGGACAAAAAATTATGATAGGACCAAAGATAAACATCCTGAATTCAGGTGTGAAGACTGTTCACAAAAGAAACTTGAGGAACTAAAAGAAAGAGGAGTTGAGTTTTAATATATTGATATCCAGACAAATTATATTGATTATGAATATTATTTATTATTTTATTAAATAATATTTTTATAATCATATTTATGGGGGTATATAAATGAGCTTTGTCTGGATATATCTTTTTCTGTTTTTGTTTTTTGGTATGTTATTAATTGTTCCTTTGAAAAATGTCTTAAAATTAATTCCTTTTGGATTAATTGGAGGTTTTGTAGTTGCTGTAGTAGTTAATATTAGCGGAACCGAACTGGGATTATGGCAGTTCAATACAGGTCTGCTTTTTATCAGGGGAGTTCCCCTGGGAATTTTACTTTCCTGGATTCCTCCAGTAGTTGTTTTTGCCTATTTAATAAATAATTCAAATGAAGTAGTTATAATTATTTCCTATATTTTTTTATTTGCCCTGTTTACTGCTATTCTTACACACCTTTCAGTTATAATTGGTTATAGAGATTACCTAAACTGGGATGTGGTGTTTGATTTTTTACTGGCAGCAGTTATTCATTCTGGACTGGCTTTATATTTGAAAGCTAATTTAAAATTGGATATATCTTTGATATAAAATCCGGGTTTCCCGGATTGAATTTTAAGCAGGAGACTGGATGATTTTTGTAGAATATATTAGAAAAGCTAAGGTGTTCATAGAATAGAGGAGTGGTTTTATTGTCAAAAAAAATACTGAAACAGTTAAATTCTCAACAGGAAAAAGCGGTTAAACATAGAGATGGCCCCTTACTTGTATTAGCCGGTGCCGGTAGTGGCAAAACAAGAGTTTTAACATTTAGAATAGCCTATTTAATAGATGAGTACCAGGTAAATCCCAGAAATATACTGGCTGTGACTTTTACCAATAAAGCTGCTGAAGAAATGAATGAAAGGGTATCTAAATTACTTGGTGGTTTTAATAGAGATTTAATAATTAGTACTTTTCATTCTTTTTGTGTCAGGATTTTAAGGAAACAAATAAAGAAAATCGGGTATGATAATAATTTTGTTATTTATGATACTTCAGATCAGAAAAGTCTAATTAGAGATGTTTTAAAAGAACTGGATATGGATAAAAATACTGTAAAGCCAGGGGTAGCTCTGGCAACAATTAGTAGAGCCAAAAATGAACTTCTAAATCCGGAAGCTTTTGAGAGTGAAGCTCATGGTTTTTTTGATAAAAAAGTGAGCAAAGTTTATTCTCTTTATCAGGAAAAACTTCAACAAAATAATGCCCTTGATTTTGGTGACCTGATTATGAAAACTGTTGAATTACTGGAAAAAAATCCTCTTGTATCGGAGTTTTATCAGGAACGGTTTAAATATATTTTGATTGATGAATATCAGGACATTAATACTGCCCAGTATAGACTGGGATACCTTTTGACACAGAAATATCATAATATATGTGTGGTTGGTGACCCTGATCAATCCATTTATGGTTTTCGGGGAGCTGATATCCGGAATATATTGAGTTTTGAAGAGGATTACCCTGAAGCAAAAATTGTTAAACTTGAACAAAATTACCGTTCAAAAGAAAATATACTTGAGGCAGCACATAGTGTTATTGCCAATAATCAGTCAAGAAAAGAAAAAAAATTGTGGACTGACAGGGGACAGGGTGAAGCCCTTAATTTATATGAAGCCCAAAGTGGTCGAGAAGAGGCTGATTATGTCTGTAGAAATATTAAAGAGCTTACAAATAACAGATATAACTATGGTGATATTGCAATTCTTTATCGAACAAATTCTCAGTCACGTTTACTTGAAGAAGCTTTAATGAAGTATAATATTCCCTATCAGATAGTGGCTGGAACAAAATTTTATGATAGAATGGAAATTAAGGATATTTTGGCTTATTTGAGGGTAATCTATAATTCAGATGATGATATTAGCCTTTTAAGGATAATTAATAAACCAAGTAGAGGTATTGGTGCAGGAACTATTGGCAAATTACAAAATTATGCCCAAAAACAGGGTATAAGCCTATATAGAGCTGGTCTGGAGGTTAAAAATAATCCTGAACTTAATGGAGCCTATCAGAAAAGAGTGGAAAAGTTCTTTGTTTTAATGGAAAGATTTAAAGACAAAAAAGATCAGATTACTTTGACCGGATTACTGGATTTAATATTAAGTGAAACAGGTTATAAAAGAAAGTTAAAGGAAAAGGATACAGAAAAGGCTGATGATAGACTGGAAAATATTAAGGAACTTTACTCAGTAATAGAAGAATTTATGAAAGTTAGTGAAAATAATAGTCTTAGTGGTTTTTTAGAAGAAGTTGCTCTGTTATCCGATATTGATGACCTGGAAGATAAAAACAGGGCTGTTGTTTTAATGACCATGCATGCTGCCAAAGGGTTGGAGTTTCCGGCAGTTTTTATCACAGGTATGGAAGAGGGTCTGTTCCCTCATGCAAATTCTTTTGACAGTAAAGAAGAAATAGAAGAAGAAAGAAGATTATGCTATGTTGGGATAACAAGAGCAATGGATGTTTTGTATCTTACCAGGGCTAAAATGAGGAGTAGATTTGGTGAATTTCAACAAAATCCTCCTTCCAGATTTTTATCAGAAATTCCTGAAGAATTATTTACAGATTTTCAGGAGATGGATTCATATATAGAAAAAAGTGAAGAAATATCTGGATCAGATGTTATTAAATCTTCAAAATATAATGTGGGTGATGAGGTAATTCACAGTAAATGGGGTAAAGGTGTTATAACAGATATTAAGTATGATGATTATCTACAGCTGACTGTAAAATTCAAAAAAGGTGTTGCCAGAAATTTAAGTGCTGACTATGCACCTCTCCAGAAAGTATAGGTGATAGTATGAGTAATAATGAGAAAGTAAAAGAAAAAATAGAAAAACTACGTGAAGAAATTCGCCATCATGAATACAGATATTATGTTTTAAATGATCCTGAAATAGCGGATGCAGAATTTGACCATTTGATACAGAAATTAGAACAACTGGAAAAAGAAAATCCTGAACTAATAACCCCTGATTCTCCGACTCAGAGGGTTGGAGGAGAACCACTGGATTCCTTCAAAAAGGTTAATCACAGCCGACCGATGCTCAGTCTTGGTAATGCCTTCAAGGCAGGGGATATTCGTAATTTTGTTGATAGGGTTTATCGGCTGACAGGTAGAAATGATCTGAATTTTATTGTTGAGCACAAAATAGATGGACTTTCGGCAATTTTAACTTATGAAAATGGACGACTGGTTCAGGGTGCAACCAGGGGTAATGGTATTACAGGAGAAGATGTTACTGCCAATTTAAAAACAATTAAATCTATCCCCTTAAGATTAAGAAAGGATATAAATATTGAATTACGGGGAGAAGTTTTTATAAAAAAGGAAGATTTCAGCAAATTAAATCAAAGGAGACTAAAAAAAGAAAAGGAGCCTTTTGCCAATCCCCGGAATGCAGCAGCAGGTTCAATAAGGCAACTTGATCCTGAAGTAGCAGCCAGAAGACCACTGGACTTTATTGCCTATAGTTTGCTGGAACTTGAGGATATCAGCAAAAATTATCATTCAGAAACCCTGCAATTACTAAAAGATCTTGGTTTTCAAATCAACTGGTATCAAAAAAGTAATGATGTAGAGGAAATTATCAGGATATGTGAACAGTGGACAGATAAAAGAGAATCACTTCCTTTTGAAATAGATGGTATCGTTATTAAAGTAGATGATTTGAATTTAAGAGAAGAAATAGGGGCAACATCAAAGAGTCCACGCTGGGCGGTTGCCTTTAAATTTCCAGCACAGCAAAAAACAAGTATTGTAAAAGATATTATTATTTCAGTTGGTAGGACAGGTGCACTAACACCTACTGCAGATTTAAAACCGGTGGAAATTGATGGTTCAACTGTAAGCAGGGCAACCTTACATAATGAGGATGAAGTTAAAAGAAAAGATGTCAGGATTGGTGATCATGTCCTTGTACAAAAAGCAGGGGATGTTATTCCAGAAATAGTTAAAGTTATTAAGGAAAAACGAACCGGAGAGGAAAAAGAATTTGAAATGCCTGATAGATGCCCTGAATGTGAAGGAACAGTGGTCAGGGAAGAAGGAGAAGCTGTAACCCGCTGTATTAATGTAACTTCCTGTCCTGCCCAGAGGAGAGAAGGAATAATCCATTTTGTATCCAGGAATGCCATGAATATTGAGGGGGTAGGTCCTTCATTAATTGATCAACTTCTAAAAAATGATTTAGTTGAGGATTATGCTGATTTATATTATTTAAAAGAAGAAGATTTATTACCTCTGGAAAGAATGGCAGAAAGATCTGCTGATAATGTTATTACTGCTATTGAGGAAAGTAAAGAAAGGCCTCTTTTCAGAGTGATATTTGCCCTGGGTATCAGGCATGTTGGTCAAAATGTAGCCCGTATATTAACTGGAATATATGATAATATTGATCAGTTATCAGAGGCAAAAATAGAGGAACTTGAAGCAATTGATGAGATAGGACCGGCCATAGCTGAGAGTATTGTTTCTTTTTTCCAGGAAGAACATAATCTCAGGGTTGTTAAAAAATTAAGACAGGCAGGGGTTAAATTAAAAAAAGATAAAGATCAAGAGGGCAAAAAAGAAAAATTAGATGGAACCAGATTTGTTTTTACAGGTTCTCTTGATAGTTTTACCAGAAGTGAGGCACAGGAAAAGGTGATAAAGGCAGGTGGAAATGTTACTTCCAGTGTCAGTAAAAAGACTGATTATGTGGTAGCAGGTGAAAATCCAGGTTCAAAATTATCTAAAGCTCAAAAACTGGGAGTAAAGGTGTTGAATGAAAAACAATTTAAAGATATAATAAAATAAGAAAATAATATATAAATATAAAGATTGTTAAGAGAAAGGAGATGAAACATATAATATGATAACAGAAAAAGAGGTTAAACATATTGCTGAACTGGCTCATTTAGAATTAACAGAAAAAGAAGTTGGACTTTTTACAAAACAGCTGGGAGATGTACTGGAATCTTTTGAAAAGCTTGATCAGCTTGATACTCAAGATGTTGTTCCAACTGCTTACACTGTTTCTATGACCAATATTATGAGAGAGGATCAGGTTGAAAAGTCAATGGAACGAGAAAAAATATTGCAGAATGCTCCAGATAAGAAAGATGGTTTTTTTCGGGTACCACCAATAACTGGAGATGAATAAGTTTTTGTTTTTATTATAAAAGATTAATATAAATTAGAGGAGGTGGCAGACCTGATATAAAATCAGGTTTAATTATGGAATTACATTATTTAACAATTACTGAATTACAAAAAAAGATAGAAAGCAAAGAAATCACACCTGAGGAAGTACTAACCGCTTATCTTGATAGAATAGACCGGGTTGAGGATAAAATCAAAGGATATGTAACAGTTACTGAAAAGGAAGCAAAAAAACAGTTACAGGAATCTGATAATGGTTTTCTGAGAGGAATTCCACTGGCTTTTAAAGATAATTTTTCAACAAAAGGAATTA
>PWOK01000036.1 GCA_003557445.1 Halanaerobiaceae bacterium | reverse complement strand
GCCATGAGCCTCTCAGTCACTGGCGCGGCGGTCGTGCTGACCAGATCGCCACCCGTGCTACCGATTACATAAACATCACTACCGCTAACAACCAACCTTGCCCTGATGCCATCTGCCTTTTGTTGCATATCCCAGTTAGGATTCTCGATCAAAGTATCAACATCGTTAACATCAACTTGCGAGTAAGCCATTAAATTCTCCATGTCACACATCCTTTCATTTGTTAAACCCACGGATTGTGTCGAATCCAGACACCGCGAAGTGCTATCCTGTGCATGTAGCCCTGATCGTCAAAAACAATATAGAAGCTAATATCGCCATCTTCAACAACTTCAATAATCTTGCCCTTCAACAATTCCGTAGAACCGTCAGGCAAATCATGCGGAAACACAACCTCAGCTCCTACTTCCAAATATCCAACTCCTGCCGTACGTTCCTTTTCTAATTCTTTCATCTTTACCACCCTTTCAATTTAATTCACTCCACAAGCCCCACCGTTACCAGTGGAGCCAAGCAACAAATTATATTTTAGTCGCGCTCATCATTATGAGCGATGCCGCCCTGCCCAACTCAGCTTCAAAACCCTGAGAAATATCACGATGCCCGGAGACTTTGTGAGCAGTTTCGTGAATGAGAACTTCAAGAGCTTGCCGCGGATCCCGGAGAACATCGGACACCAAACAAATTTCGTCTGCCTCCCGAACATAACAACCCCGAACCTTGTTAGCACCACCCTGAGATGGAACACCCATGTAGCTGTTAAGCTCTTCCACTACCCTGACAGTGCCGGTGTCGGCGTAATGTTCACTTACCAAACTGACTACCCTACTGAATACTTCCTGCTGGTCCTGTGTCAACTCAACATCTTTCAGACCACCTTGATTAGCGGCAATATCTTTCATCATCCCCGTAGAAGTGAGGACCCCGTATTCTTCGAGAGATCTACGATATTCGAAATTGAAGCGATGCGGCTCATAGCCCCGATACCCTGCTTCAGTATCGAACTTGTCATCGCTGATAACTGCCTGCTTCCCGAACACTTCATAAAACGCCCGTTTCCAATTATTCTGAGCTTTTACTGATGCCATGAACGCCCATGTCCCGGTATGCTGTTCGAACCAAAGCGCCTCTCCATTGTGCTGTTTAAATTCGTCAAGGATAACAACCATGCCCTGCCTGCTTTCCATTTTGCTTAGCATATCCTTAGCAACTTCCCGGAACCTGTCTTGGTCAATCATGTCACGGTCGGAACTCATTACATTCTCTGCCTGCGCATGATTCAGGTTGTAGCTGAATATTGCGTTGTCAATATACCCAACACAACTGCCGTTAACGAATATTTTACCGCCGGGAAGCATCAGGTTGTCGTCAATCTTGGAGTATTCGCTTTTAAGAAAGTGCATGAAGTAGCTTTTGCCATGCTCCAATTCCCACTCACTGCCATCGAAGGTAATCCAGCAACCTTTGACGTTAGCCGCCTGCCCGGTCGCTTCTCCAATATTTAAATGCATCATGTCAGCTTGATAATCCTCACTGTATTCAATGGTCGGTTCAATCACCATGCCGTTACTGGTTATTGACGGGTTGCGATTTTCTCTTGCCAGCACCAACAACGCCTGCTTTAATCCTTTACCGAATCGCCCGATTGCCTCATCGTTCTTTTCACTAACGCCCAGCGCAAGGTGTCGAACCTGAATCCCCGGTCCGTAATCCCTGACGGTAACAACGCCGTCATTGTGCCAGATCCTGCCCTTGCAATCGAACTCTTTCCTGCTGTCAAGATAATTCTGAAGAACCTCCCTGACTGCTTCTTCAACTGTCCACTTCTTTACAAAATCCGGACTGATACCTGTGCAAATCTTTTTCATCATTACCACCCTTTCGATTTAAAAGTCTCTGTAGTGTTGCTGAGCGCTCACTGTGGAGTTTTCAGCCCTGCCTTATACATTTATACCTTCCGACATCTCCAACCTCTTAGAGAGGCTCTATATAGCTCACCATCGCTGATGAGCTATAACAACCGCCCTGTCAACCAATCGCCTGACGCTCTTTATTCTCCAACTGCTCACTGCCGTAGAGGTTGCGGATTTCATTCAAGCTCAACCGCCGCCTGCCGCGCTTCTTGTATTCACCTGAGTGCCAGTACCACGCCTGCTTCTTACCTGCGAACTTGAACCCCGCCGCCCTCAACTGCTGACTCATCGGTTTAGTATCGCCTGTGATCCAAAGCCAAGTGCCGCATAACTCAATAGTGATCCCGGGTAGTCCGGAAACTTTTTCGAGAGCGACCATGTAATCTTCAGCCGTCTCTGAGCTTGCCTGCTCCTGCTTGGTTTTCGGTAGCACTTCATAAAGATATTCAAATTCAGCATTAATTTGTTTCATCTCAGCTTCACTGCCGCCGAAGTCCGGGTGATGTTCCCGTGCCAGCTGGCGGTAAACCTGCTTCAGTTCCTGTAGGCTCTTGACGCCTTTCAAATAGATAATCTTCATTAAAAACACCCTTTCGATTTAGTCTCTATTGCAATTACACTTTATCACACTTGCGACTATTTGTCAACGCTCAATCGACATCGAAATACTTCATCATGGTCCGGAGCAGGTTGTCGTAATCACCGCTGGTAGCTTCATTCATAACTTCTTCCTGAAGCTCTTTGCTCCAGCCTGCTTTACGCATCGCACCTTTT
>PWOK01000180.1 GCA_003557445.1 Halanaerobiaceae bacterium | reverse complement strand
TCCTTTAATTTGTCCCTTTTCTATTACCAGTTTTTCAACAATCCCCTGTTTTAAGTCCAGATTTGATTGTTCCTCTAATATATTTTTCATTCTTTGATGATATTTTTGTTTATCGGCCTGTCCCCTTAATCCATGAACTGCCGGACCTTTATTGGTATTTAACATTCTGATCTGAATCATTGTCTCATCCATATTTCTTGCCATTTCGCCTCCAAGAGCATCAATTTCTCTAACTATATGAGACTTACCAGGACCACCAAGTGATGGATTACAGGGCATAAAAGCAACATGGTCCAGATTTACCGTTAAAGTTAAAACATCCATTCCCATTCTGGCAGGAGCAAGTGATGCTTCACTACCAGCATGGCCTGCCCCAACGACTATAACATCATATATTTTGGGATATTCCTTTTTATAGCTCAAAAGTATCACTCCTTTTATCAATCAATTATTTACCAATACAAAAATCAGAAAAAATTCTATCTATAATATCATCTGTTACTGTTTCCCCGGTTATTTTACCCAGGTTGTCCAGACATTCTTTTAAATCAATAGTTAAAAAATCATTGGGCATATTATTCTGATATGATTTTTTTACATTTTTTATTGATTCAAGGGCTTTTTTTAAAGCATTGTGATGTCTAATACTTGTAATAAATATATCCTGGTCGGTTTTTAAATCTTCTGTAAAAATTTCCTCAATTATTGCTTTTTTTAATTTTTCCAGGCCTTCTTCTTTTTTAATTGAAGCATATATAATGGGATGCTCAGAAAATTTATTTTTTATTTTATTTTTATCAAGCTTATCTGACAGGTCTGTTTTATTAATTACTATTATTGCCTGTTTGCCCTTTATTAAATTATATACCTCAAAATCTTCACTGGTTAAACCCTGACTCACATCAAGAAGCATTATAACCAGATCAGCTTTTTCCAATGATTGTCTTGTTTTTTCAACACCAATTTTTTCAACTTTATCTTCGGTATTTCTAATCCCAGCTGTATCAACTATTTTTAGGGGAATACCTTTTAAATTTATATATTCTTCAATTATATCCCTGGTGGTTCCCGGTATTTCAGTCACAATGGCTCTTTTTTCTGATAATAAATAATTTAACAAACTTGATTTTCCTACATTTGGTTTGCCAACTATTACTGTATTAATTCCTTCTCTATATATTTTGCCCTGTTTGCCTGTTGATAAAAGTTTTTTAATTTCTTTTTCGATATTATTAATTCTTGAACCAATATTTTCTGCAGAAAATCCTTTAATTTCATCTTCAGGAAAATCAATAGAAGCCTCAAGATGAGCTAAAAATTCTACAACCTGATTTTTTATATATGAAATTTTTTCTGATAATTTACCGGTTAAATGATTTACTGCAATATCCAGGCTTTTTTCAGTTTTAGAATTAATTATTTCTATAATTGCTTCAGCCTGACTTAAGTCGATTCTGCCATTCAAAAAAGCCCTTTTAGAAAATTCTCCAGGTTCAGCCATTCTGGCTCCATTATTTAAAATTATATTTAGTATTTTTTGTAGGGGTATTTTCCCACCATGACAGTCAAATTCCAGTACATCTTCTCCGGTAAAAGAATAAGGTTTTTTCATAACTATTGCTATAACTTCATCTATTTTCTTCTTTTTTTCTGGATCTATAATAAAACCATAATGTACAGTGTATGTTTTTACTTCCTTAAAAGATTTATTCTTAACTCCTTCAAAAATTAAATCTCCAATATCATAAGCATCAGGTCCACTTATTCTTATTTTGCCAATACCTGCATTTCCGATAGGAGTTGCAATAGCAGCAATTGTTTCTGACATATTAATCACCTCTATAAATATCTTTTTTTACAAATTTAACCCAGCAGGACATCCCGCTGGGTTAAATTAGATTACTGGTTAGTTTTAATCGTATCTTTATTTTTCTTCTTCAATTATTATTTTTCTAAAGGGTTCTTCACCTTCACTATGAGAAGAAACATCTGGATTATCTTTTAATGCAATATGTATAATTCTTCTTTCATGAGGAGGCATTGGTTCAAGAACAACCTTTCTGCCTTTTTTTATACATTTATTAGCTAATTTTTTGGCCAACCTGATAAGAGTTTTTTCTCTTCTATCTCTATATCCCTCTGCATCAAGAATAATCCTGTAATATTGAGTACTTTTTTTATTTATAACCAGTGAAGTTAAATATTGAAGTGCATCGAGAGTTTCCCCCCTATGCCCTATAATAATACCCAGATCAGAACTTTTTAAATTATATGAAATTTGTTTTTTATTTGTCTGTTCTTTTAAAACTTCAACAGTAACATCAATAGAAATACAGGAAAATATTTTTTCTAAAAACTTTTTACCTGTTTTTACAGGATCTTCTTTCACTTTTACTTCAACAAGTGCACTTTTAGTACCAATAATACCAAATAATCCTTTATTTCCTTCTTCTATTACCTTTATATCTGCTTTTTCCCTGGAAATATTTAAAACTTCAAGTGCTGTTTCAACTGCATCTTCCACGGTCTTTCCTTCCTGTCTTATCTTCTTCATTTTTATAGCCTCCTTAATAGAAAAACAATTTTATTCTAAAGGGTCATATCCACCTTTATTATAAGGATTACATTTCAAAATTCTTTTTATACCCAGATAAACTCCTTTAATTATACCATATTTTATAATTGCTTTTTTTGTATATTCAGAGCATGTGGGATAAAACCCGCATGTTGAAGGCAAAAACTGAGAAATTGCTTTTTGATATAT
>PWOK01000210.1 GCA_003557445.1 Halanaerobiaceae bacterium | reverse complement strand
AGAAAATGAGTGAGGAAAGAGTGAGAATTTTAAATATGCTGGAAAAAGGGGAAATAGGAGTGGATGAGGCCAATCAATTGTTGAAGGCCCTGGGAGAGAGTGAAAAACAGGAAATAACCAGTAACAAAAAGATTTCATCATTAAAAATATTAATCAGTGAGAATAATGATGAAAAAGTTAATATTTCTATTCCTCTGGGCCTGGCCAAAAGTTTAATTAAATTTATTCCTAAATCAGCAAAAAACAAATTACAGGAAGAAGATATTAATCTGGAAGAACTTGTATCATCCATAGAAAATGCTGAGGGACCCAGAGATATTGTGAATATTAAAGATGGTGGAGATGAAATAGTAATAAGGCTTGAATAAAATAATTAAATAGTTAGAAAAATTTTAATAGTCAGGGGGGAAAACAGTGGACGAAAATAAAGAAGATTATTTAGAAGAGAAAAAGATGATTAATAAAATGCTTGATGAAGGTAAAATTAATCAACAGGAAGCTGAGAAATTAATGGATTCAATTAAAGAATCTTATAATAGGGGAGTTAATCAACAGAATAAAACAAATGATGGATTTGATAAGGAACAGTTTAAAAATCTGGAGAATATTATAAAAGAAACAGTGTCTGCAAAGGATAGTTCTGAAAATGTTGTCAGATTTAATGAGGAATTTGAAGGACAATTCAGCAGTCAAAAAGTTGAATTAGATTTAAATATGGTAAATGGAAAATTAAACATTAAGAGCTGGGAAAAAGATTATTTTAAATGTGAGATTGAACACAGAATTAAGGCTGAAAACTTAGAAGAAGCAAAAGAAGTAAAAAAGGATCTTTTTCAAATAAATATTGAAGATGATAAAATGGAGATTCAAGTAGAAAGAGAAAATGAAGCCCGTATAAAATTATATTTACCTCAGGAGTTAAAATATAATATAAAAATTGATTGTAGAAATACCAGGATAAAAATAGCTGATTTAACATCAATTAATAATATTGTTAATGTAAGAAATGGTAAAATAAATTTAAGGGAAATAACAACTGAGAATTTGATGACAGAAGTTAGAAACGGAAATATTAATGCTGAGCAAATAACAGCTAAAACCATAAATATGAACGCCAGAAACGGAAACTTAAATTTACATAATATAAAAACTGATATAATAGAGGGTAATACCAGGAATGGAAAGATTTCTTTAAGAAATATAGAAGCCAGTAATGGTAAATTTAATTCCCGTAATGGTTCTATTTATTTTGAGGGAAATAGTAATAAAGTTGATGCTAACACCCGTAATGGAAAAATCAAAATCAGGCCTTTGACTCTTGATTCCTGTGATATTAATTTAAAGTCGCGTAATGGAAGTATAGAAACAATTATGCCTCCTGAATGTAATTTTATATTTGATATCAGGACAAATAAAGGAAAAATTAAAGAAGATTTTAATGATGATATTGATTATATCAAAAAGGAATTTAATAAAAATAATAAGCACTGTATTTTTCAAAATAAAAACAGGGAAAATGAAAAAGAAAATATTAATATAAATATTAGAACCAGAAATGGTCATGTTTACTGTTATGAGAACTAAAAAGAAAAAGTTCCTTTTTCCAGGAAATGAAAAAGGAACTTTTTTTTACAGGTATTAAATTATTTTGATAACTTTTCTTTAATTTGAGAAAATGAAGCCACATTTTTAAACCATTCCTTGCCCGTTATTTCATTGGTACAGGCCATGTATAAATGAGAGACTAGTTTAAGGATGTTTTCTGGTAAGGGTTCTGGAGATAAATCTACTTTGCTTTTCCAGTCAGGCCCTTTGTTTTTCTTGGCTTCTGTTACTTCCTGATACCATTCTGTATCACGATAATGTTTTCTGATGGCTTCTTTACTTATACTAAAATCATCATAAGCAAATCTGCATTCATCAGGTGTACCCAGAGCATCTACAACCATTAATTCCCTGTTTTCATCAAAAGCAATTTCAATTTTTCCATCAAGGTTTTTTAAACCGACTTTTTCTGCTTCTTCTGTGATAAGCTGGTTTACTCTGGATAAAAGATTGAGAATTTCCTGGTGTTCATTATCTGATAGTCCTGCAATCTTTTTAGCTTCTGACCAGCTGATATAACGGTCTGAAGATTCCAGTTTGGTTGAAACATCAAAAATAGGTTGTTGTAGTTTGGTTCCCGGTTCAGGTAATTCTTTTAATCCATATTCTCCTAAATCAATCTCGCCACTTTCTGCACGTTTTCTAAAACTTGAGTGTTCTGGAAGGGTGTTTCTATATATTATTTCCAGAGGTATTAAACAATTATTAAGTTTTTGATTATAGACAGAATAATCATAGTTATCACCTTTATATTCCGGTTCAATGACTCTGACAAGAGAAACCTGAAGAGTATCCGAAGGATTGTTTAAATCATCAAGTTTTTTAACTTCTCCATTGTGGACAAGCCCCTGATAATGAGTTTTAATACCCATCTTTTCCAGTTTTTCAAAGAAATATGCAGTGATTATACAGAGAGCCTTTCCCTTGTTTTCAATATGATCGGGCATTTCTCCCCAGTCAAACACTGAATATCTATCAGAAAATACAAAACGCCCACTTCCAGGTTTGTTTTCTGAAGCCTTATTTAATATTTCTAAATCTTTAACACTACCCATGTTAAGACCTCGCTTTTATTTGACATCCTCCCCGCCGATTCACTTCGTTCATCAACGAGGATTCCTGGTAGTTCATATGACTACCTTCCGAACTGACCTTACTTTT
>PWOK01000038.1 GCA_003557445.1 Halanaerobiaceae bacterium | reverse complement strand
TCAGATAATTCCTGTGTTTCCTTTATATCATTTTTGATTTCTGGATAATTACTATCTATATAACCAAAAAACTCTTCCTCAAAACGCTCAATATTATCTACAGGAAGATCATCCAGATAACCATTCACAACTGTATATAGTATAACTATTTGTTCTTCAACAACCATAGGTGAATATTGAGATTGTTTTAATACCTCTACAATTCTTTCACCACGGTTTAATCTTTTTCTAGTAGCTTCATCCAGATCAGAACCAAACTGAGCAAAGGCTTCCAGTTCTCTATATTGTGACAGATCCAGCCTCAGTGTTCCTGCAACATCTTTCATGGCAGGAATCTGAGCAGCTCCACCAACCCTTGACACTGATATACCAACATTGATGGCCGGTCTAACCCCGGCAAAAAACAATTCACTTTCCAGATAAATCTGACCATCAGTGATTGATATTACATTTGTTGGAATATATGCTGAAACATCTCCTGCCTGAGTTTCAATTATAGGTAAAGCTGTAAGTGAACCTCCCCCTTTATCATCATGTAGTTTTGCTGCTCTTTCCAGAAGGCGGGAATGGAGATAAAAAACATCACCAGGATATGCTTCCCTTCCTGGAGGCCTTCTTAATAATAATGACATGGCCCTGTAAGCAACAGCATGTTTGGATAAATCATCATAAACAACAAGTACTTCTTTATCCTGTTCATACATAAAATATTCTCCCATAGCACAACCTGCATAAGGAGCAATATATCTTATTGGGGCCGGTTCACTGGCAGTTGCAGATACTATAATTGTATAATCCATAGCACCTTCTTTTTTTAATCGTTCAGTCAGTTGAGCAACACTTGATGCCTTTTGTCCAATGGCAACATATATACAGATAACATCATTATCTTTTTGATTTATTATAGTATCGACTGCAATTGCAGTTTTCCCTGTCTGACGGTCACCAATAATCAGCTCCCTCTGACCCCTTCCTATGGGAATCATAGAATCAATCGCTTTTAGACCTGTTTGCAGTGGAGTATCAACAGGTTTCCTATCAACTACTCCCGGTGCATCTGATTCAACAGGTCTGTAGTTATCAGTATCTAATTCTCCTTTTCCATCGAGTGTCTGGCCCAATGGATTAACAATTCGACCAAGCAGTTGTTCTCCAACCGGTACCTCAACAACTCTACCGGTTCTTTTAACAGTATCACCTTCTTCAATTAAGGTTTCATCCCCCAGGAGTACACAACCAATATTATCTTCCTCAAGGTTTAAAACCATACCATAGACGTCATTGGGAAATTCAAGTAGTTCTCCCGACATAGCCTCTTCAAGTCCATAAACATGAGCTATTCCATCTCCTATATCAAGGACTGTTCCTATTCCAACAGTTTCCAGTTTTTGCTCATAATTTTCAATTTCTTTTTTTATGATTGAACTAATTTCTTCCGGTCTTATTTGCATTATATTACACCCCTAACTCACTAACTGGTATTTTTTCTATTTTTTCTGTTAAACCATCAAGATGGTTTTTTATACTCCCATCAATTAATTGATCTCCAATTTTTAGGATCATTCCCCCTAAAATAGAAGGATCCTTTTTTAACTCAAGTTTGATTTCAGAATCATATATAGAACTCAGTTTATCCTTTAGTTCCTTTTCGCTCTGTTTACTAAGTTTAATTGCAGATATTACTTGAACATTTATTGTTTTCATTTCCCTGTCAACTTTATTGTTATATTCCTTTATTATTTGTGCTAAGAAAACCTCTCTTCTTTTGTCAATAAGTAATTTTAAAAAGTTTCTTATATAATCTGATATTTTGTCCTTAAAAATACTATCAATTATGTTTTTTTTATCTTCTGGCAAAATACGGACACTGAATAACAGATTATTAAATTCCTTACTCTCTTCTACTATTTTATTTACTTCCTTTAAATCTTTTTTTAAAACAGTTAATTTATCATTTTCTTTTCCATATTCAAAAATTGCCTTACTGTATTTCATAGCTAATTCTCTTTGAATCATTTAATCTCACCCAGCTTTTTTTTATTCAGCTGATCAATATATTTTTTGATTAATTGTTTATGTTTTTTTTCATCCAGTTTTTCCTGAATTAAGTTGCTGGCTGCCATCAAAGAAATAGTGGCAACTTCTTTTTTCAATTCCTCCAGGGCTTCCTTTTTGGCTCTTTTTATCTCTTCCTGTTTTTTTTCTTTAATCTTTTCTGCTTCTTTTTCAGCCCGGGAAATTATATCTCTGGCTTTGTTTTTTCCTCTGTTTTCTGCTTCCTCCACAATCTGCTGGGCTTCACTACGTGCGTTTTTGATTTTTGCTTCATATTCTTTTTTCAATTCTTTTGCTTCTTTTTTACTGTTTTTTGCTTCATTTAAATCATTTTTAATCTTTTTTTTCCTTTTATCAATAATTTCATAAACAGGTTTATAAAGATATTTTATCAGAAAAAACATTAATACCAGAAAATTTAAAACATGTAAGAATATTGTCCAGTTAATATCAACCAAATTTAGGTCACCTCCTGAAAATATGGGTATTTAAAAGCTATAATATATTATATAATAAATACGATTCCTTAAGTACACTTTTCAAGCTAACAGGAATAAAGAGAGGTTAAACCCCTCTTTATCCAGTAACTTTTTAAAATCTATAAAGCAGGTGTCATAGTAAATATTAAAACCAGGGCAATAACCAATGAATAAATACCGGTTGACTCAGCTACAGCCTGACCTAAAAGCATAGTGGTAATTATATCACCTCTTGCT
>PWOK01000069.1 GCA_003557445.1 Halanaerobiaceae bacterium | reverse complement strand
TTTACTCATTGGAAAATTAAAGAAAATGAAGCATTTAATGATTCGGATATAGTATTAACAACTTCTGATATATTATATGAAACTAGAAAAAAACAATATAATCATCCATGTTTTCATGTGGTCAAAAATGGAGTTCCTGAATATTATATAAACAGTAAAAGAAAAACTCCAAAAGAATTTAAAAATTTAAAAAAACCAATAGTATTATTTATTGGAGCTATTGCATCTTGGGTTGATACTGAATTAATGGCTAAAATAGCTAAAAAATATACTACTATATTTATAGGCAAAGAATTGGATGATAAATGTCCACCAGGAGTTATTAATCTTGGAATTGTTCACAATTCTAAACTTTATAATTATTATGCTTCGGCAGATGTAGGAATAATTCCTTTTGATATAAAAGGAAAACATAAGGAAATTACAAAGTTTTCCAACCCTATAAAAATGTATGAATATATGGGATCGGGAGTCCCTTGTGTTGCAACTTCGTGGGAAGAAACTTGCATGTTTCCTGATATTGTATTTCCTAGTAAAAATCATAATGAATTTATGAAAAATATAGAATATGCTTTATCATTAGGGAAAACTAAATTTAGAAAACTTGCTAAAAAAGAAGCTAGCAAACACACATGGGAAATCAGAGTTGATAAAATTGAAGAAATAATAAATAGTTATATAGAAGATAATAATATTAATCTTGAATCTGAAATAATTATAGATAAAAAACCTGAATTAAAAAATATGAAAGAAAAGATATATGAAAAACCTAAAAATAAAAATATTGATTCAATAGAATATAATAAAACTAAAATACAAAATGCTATTCAAGATAAAGAATCTCAATATAAAAAATTACCTAAAAAAGAAACATCTTTCAACTGTATATTAGAAAAAGAAAAAAAATTAAATAATCCCAATACTATACAGTACTGGAATAATAGATATAAAAATAAAGATTGGGATAAAAATGGAGGGATAAGACAATCTACATTTTTTGCTAAATTAATATTTAATAATATTCCTAAAGAAATAACCCAAGATATAAAAAATAATAATTTAAGTATAGCTGATATAGGATGTTCATTGGGAGAGCTTGCTAATATTGCAATATCTATTTTTCCTAAATCTAATATTTCAGGATATGATTTAAGTGATGTAGTGATTGATAAATGTAAAAAAATATATAAAACTAAAAATATAAAATTTATAAATGGAATGATTGATAAAAATGCTGATGTTTTATTTATGAGTCATATTTTAGAACATTATTATAATACTGAAGAAATTTTATTAGAAACGTTAAAGTATTGTAATAAATATTGTATTATACTTTGTCCATATGAAGAAGAAAAACGTCATAAAGAACATGTAGTTAACATTGATAAAAATTTGTTTAAAGATAATATCTCAGGATTTAATAAGATTTATGAGGAAGTAATAGATACAAAAAATTCTAAATATTGGAATGGTAAAAATATTTTAATTATATATAAAAAATAATTTGAGAGGGGCTGAAAGTTTTGACAAAAGGAACAAGCTATATCACTTCAGATTCAATAAAGATTTCTGTTGCAAATAAAGAAATAATACCAGATCCACCTGATAATTGGACAGTTCCATATAAAATAAGAAAAATGTCTTTATATAATAAACAGGCTTGTAATGTAATATTTGAAGATATACATGGAACTTACAATCAATTTTTAAGTGCAGGTCAAGGATTTTTTATAGGATATAATGATCCTGAAATACTAAGTTTAAAAATACAACAAGATGATATTGAATATAATATTATGATGGTTTGGTAAAAATCATTATTTTTTTTGAAAGGAGGTTGATTGTTTTATGAGTGGATTTTTCTCACCAACTTTTGGACAACAAGCAGAAACTATACAATATGATGAAGATACTACAGTAAAAGAAAAAATACAAGAAGTAGAAATGTATGATGAAGATACTACAGTAAAAGAAAAAATACAAGAACTTGAAGAAAAAGATTTTCATACACATTTAAATAAATATGTATTAGATAAATTTTCTGAAAATGTAGAAGGCAAATTGCTTTATGATGGAGAACTTATTTCTGCTGATGTAGATATCCAATTAGATAATATGGTTTTTGTTTCTAAGAATGGTAATGACACTAATAGCGGTGGATTGAATAAACCATTTTTAACCATACAAAAAGCTATTGATAGCGTCTCGTCTGATAAAAGCATAGTAATTTATAGTGGTATTTATAATGAAAATTTAACATTTTCTAATAAATCAAATATAAAAATATTATCTCATGGTACTGTAAAATTAAATGGTAAAATTGATATTTCTACATCTTTGGCTTTGAATTTTGAAAATATTAACATAACAAATTCAGATGATTTATGCTTATCTATTAGTGGTAATGGTGGATTACATGAATTTAATAAATGTAATATAACTGGAACAGGTTTGGGAAATGCTATTGAAATTTCTTGGTCTGGTGGTGGCAATATTAAATTTGATAATTGTTACATAGATGGAGTGTTAAATAATATATCAAATAATACTACATTTAACCCTGTGTTTGTGACAGGTATTAGAAGTAGTGGATTTAAATTAATAAATAATAGTGTTTATGCTTATACGATTATAAGCAATTGTTATGAAATAGGATATATAACACATACTGATGGAGTCGTTGTATTAAACAATATTTCATCTATTGCTAAGAATTCTTCTAATGAATCTATAATTTCTAATGCTAATAATGTAGGGCTTAATGGTTTATTTATGACTAATAT
>PWOK01000143.1 GCA_003557445.1 Halanaerobiaceae bacterium | reverse complement strand
TTGTTGAAACCTATCGTAATATCCATAGAGGACTGCTGATTAGCCATAAAAGAACCCGGATAGTTTCCTTTGCAACATTTATAAGATTGTTAATTATAACTTTTTTTCTGGGATGGGCTGTTTATAATCAAAGTTTGCCAGGAATAGTCGTAGGTTCTCTGGCCTGGACAGCAGGAATTGGTATTGAAGGGATTATGATTCTGGCAGGTGTTTTCTTCTTCTTTTCATCACCTTTTAAGGCTGCTGAGAAATTACCTGACAGTGACAAAAAGAAATTAAAATTATATAATGTAGCCAGTTTTTTTCTGCCACTGGCAGTAATGATGTTCCTTAATTCAGCAATAAATCCTGTTATCCAGAGTGGAATAGCCCGTAGTCCGGTTAATCCTACACATGCCCTTGCTGCTTATGGTGTCGCCTTTGGTATAATGAGAATAATTGCCAGTCCTGTAGGTTATTTAAACCATTGTTCCCTTGTCTATGTAAAAGAGGATGATCCACAGAGCTGGAATAAAGTTAAAAAGTTTTGTTTTTCAACCGGATTATTATCTTCTCTGATTATGGTTTTACTGGGATTAACTCCTGCCGGGTTCTGGATACTTAATACAGTTATTGGTGTTTCCGAATCAATTGCTGCTTCAGGTAGATGGGTTTTGCTGGCTTTCAGTTTTTTCCCAATAATACAGGCTATAAGAGAATCATACTGGGGATTATTGATGCATAATCGAACCACAAAATCTATTGGAATTGCCAAAGGTTTAAATACAATAACTGTCTTTATCTTTCTATTTTCATTCCTTCTTTTTATTCCGGAAAACCTTCTTTTGTCACCGGCAGTACTGGGAGCCATTGCCTATACAATAGGCCAGGCAGTAGAAACCTATATAGTAAGATATTATGCCTTAAATAATATTGAACTTGCTGCCAGCAGTGAAAATTAAAAAGATATTCTCCTATCTCCCTTTATTCCATATTTTAACAATATGTTCCAGTAAATCAACATCTCTTATAATCCCTACTATTATTCCCCTTTCATTATGAACAGGTAAAACCCTTAAATTATTTTCCATTAATATATCAAGAGCTGTGATAGGTAGATTTTCAATATTTATTTTTTTTCTGTTATTCATCATTATCTCTTTTACTTTTAGAGAAAAACCAACCTCCAGGTCTCTTTCAGTTTTTCTTTTGAGAAAAGTGGTATCAAAAGAATTTAAAGAACTGGATGATTTAAATATTTCTTCACGCCCAAAACTCCTTGTTAATTTCTTTAAGGTTCTTATAATATCACCAAGACTTAATATACCTATTATCTTATTATTTTCTTCAACAGCCAGTACTTTTGAATGCCTGTTTTCAATTTCATCCTCCACGAAAATATCAATTATATTCTCAAAATATTCATCTCTACTAACTCTATCAAGGTCTTTTACTGGTTTCATTAAGTTTCCAACTTTATCTTCAGACATTATTATCACTCCTGTTAATATCATTATTTTAAATAAAAACTCCTAATATATTCCACCAGATTATAGTTATTATTGATAAAACTAATATTGCAACTATTTGAGTTACCAGACCTACTTTAAAAAAATCTGAAGTTGAAAAATAACCAAAACTATAAGCTATTGCATTGGGAGGACAACCTATTACCATTAAATAGGCAAAAGATGTGAACATACCTATCACAAGTGCTATTATTGCTGGATTTACTCCCATTTCAACTGCTATCGGTAATGCTATGGGAATTATCAGGGCAGCAGAAGCCACATTGGCCATTACTACAGAAAACAAAGATCCTATAATTGCCACACCAAATAATAATAATATCCATCCTCTACCTTCAAAAAAGGGAAGAAACAATTCAGATATAAAAGCTGCTGTACCTGTATATCCCATGGCATGACCCAGAGAAATACCTCCTCCAAAGACGAGAAAAGCTACAGCCCAGGCAGTTGCTTTGTTTAATTCATCCCATCTTACAGTTCCCATAGAAGTCATTATGAAAACACCTATTAAAGCTATTACTGAATAATCAACATCATGCAGACCTTTTGTTAAAAAACCTATAAAAACTAAAGAAATTATTATTAAAGTTATTTTTTCATTTCTGCTAAAAGGATTTCTTTTTTTGTTTTTTTTAATTGTTCTTTCCGGGAAATAAAGTGTTTTATCAGGCCTAAAAAACAAATACACAGTAAACCAGACAACCGGTATTATTAATATCGCTGGAGGCATGGCGTGTATCATCCACTGCCAGAAACTAATTTCAATACCGGCAAAATCCTTTAAAAAAGCAACTGCAACCATATTCCTACCACCACCAGCAAGGGTACTCATTCCTCCTGCAGAACAGCAAAAAGCCATAGATATTACCAGAAATTTACCAGTAGTACTACCAGGTTTAATTTCAGCCGCTCTCATCAAAGGTAAAAGGGACATAAGACCAAGGGTAACTGCTGACACATCATGCATAAATCCAGATGCAATCCCAAAAAAGTAAGAAGCAAAAAAAGAAAATTTAACCACATTATTACCACAATAATCCAATAATAAATTACCCAGTCTTTTTGTTAATCCAACCTGTTCTGCAATATTGGCCAGCATTAATGTACCAATAACGAAAAAAACAACTGGATGAGCATAGGAGGACCAGACCTGTTCAGTTTCACCAATTCTAAATAATATTATTAAAGCACCTGCTCCTCCCATTGTAACCGGTAAAGGCAAAGCCTCTGTAACAAACATAATTATTAAGCCGGTCAATAAAGCTAAAACTTTGTGT
>PWOK01000074.1 GCA_003557445.1 Halanaerobiaceae bacterium | reverse complement strand
TGTATGCCATGGTGTTGTGTGGTTTATGGGGTACGGTTCAATATAGTGTTATTTCTTGGTTTTTTTTGTCTCTGTTAAGGAAGCGTAATAGTCATCCTTGAAATTGGTTCAGACATAAGTCATATCAGGGTTATATAATTGCAGATAACGAGGCCTTATTTACAAGTTCGGACCGACCGGCGCGGGGATAAAAAGTTTCCTGCGTTCCACCTCGCCCCAGGGAAAATCATTCCACGGCTTTTGCCAGTCGACCAGCTCGGTCATAGGCATATCCCAGTCGTTATCCACCGCGTCATATCTGCCCAGATAGATGGAGTCGTCGTCCATGATTTCCAGTATCTGGTAGCCGTAATTGACCGGGTTGCCATAATTGCCGAAGTGGCCGTTCAGATAGTGTTTAACAGACTCATTACCAAAAGTGTATTTTCCCGCGCTGGCGTGAAAATGACCATGTAACGCACAAACAAGGTTATGCGAACGAGGGTAGTAATGTCTCTTTTCTTCGCAGTTCTGAGTCTGCCCAGAAAAATCATCGTCTGCGAAGGGCGTGATATGCTCGGCTATGATGATGCCCTTTTTATCAGAAAATTCCCTGAATTTATCTCGGATTAAATCTTTTCCTTCGTCAAAACAAGTCGTCCGCGATCCCGCCTCGTTCGATGTTCGAGGACACAGAAAAACGTAGTCACCAATTTCGAAATAGCTGCTTCGTGGAAATCCAAAAATAGACTGCCACTCACCCTCTGATACACCTTCGTGATTGCCATAGCTGGCCGCCAAGGGCAGACCGGCGGTTACAATTATTTGGTCCCTAACATATTCGAGAGCGGATATAACAGCGGCCTTATTATCAAATTCCGAAGCGGTAATTAAATCTCCGTTCAGGATAACATGATCGAGACCAGCGCCGTCTTTTTCCGCGATCACACGGGCCATAAACAAATCCCATCGCTCTTGATAGTCAACTATATCGCCCGGCGCCGGTCCGGCCCAGTCCCGCCAGTCCGCACCATAATGTGTATCAGAGACAATTAATACCCTGTGTTTAATGCTCATAATCGAAACCCTTTAATTTGAAGCTCTGTATTGATTTTTCTTGCAGTGCCATCGCGGCCACCAGCCATTAACAGGTGCCCAGATGCAGATATGTCTACCGCATCAACGCCGCTTCTTGCAACAAGGAGCTTCCATAACTCTTGCCCGGATGAACTTAGTTTGTGTACTGCGCCGTGTCCAGAAGCCGGATTAAAACCTGTCGTATGACCATTCCCACCAGCACCGGCATAGACATTACTATTCATATCAACAGCTACGGCCCACGCCATGTGGGCTTCAAAACTCCACTCTTCGGTACCTGACGGATTAACCTTATGTACCTTACCGACATCATCAGCCACATACACTCTTCTGTTATTGTCGACAGCAACACCTCGACCATTACCGTCAAGCTCATAGGCCCACTCTTCGGCGCTCTGAAGAACGCCACCTGATACAGATGCACCGCTTTTTTCTTCATTGATTTTACGGAGCCTGTTATCATGGGAAACCGAATAGACACACAAATCAAAACCGCCCGGCAGACCTTTATCAACCACAACGTCATTAACCGAGTTTGCGCCATGCTCTTCGTGACGCCATTGCTCGGCTCCACTGTTATTCAATTTTCTTACCGTGCCGTCACTACCACAACTGTATACATTGCGGCTCGTGGTTGGTCCGGAGGTTAATATATGATACCCATCAACATCAACCCCTCGAACCGCGCCCGAGTGTCCGCTGAATGTCCAATCCACATCTCCGTCAGGTGTTATTTTTTTCACAGTCCCATCATCAGAGGCTGAATAAACATTGCCCTGATCATCACAAGCCAGATCATTCACATCATTAGAATGTATAGACTTGTCCCAAACAATCGTCCCAAGACTATCCAGCTTGATAATCCTGTTGTCAGAAGTGCCGACATATGTGTTATCGCTTGTGTCCGATACGATGCATTTGACCCGCCGATTGATGAAAAAATCGAAGTATTGAAGCCAACCGAGGCGTGTTATAATCCCATTGTCGTCCCCCTCCTCAACACTGCCAATTATTACATTGCGATGCTTAAGCTGGTCTCTTACGGACTCGTTTATCCGGCGAAGATTGTTGATTTGTCCCGACAAAATTAATCCGCTCATGTTATTATTCCTTTATTGCCTTGGTTCATATTTAAAATCCGTTGGTTGTCGATGAGGTTGACGCCACGTTTCCGTCACTGTCACGGGTAATGGCAATCGTTATATATTTGTCGTCAGGCCGGTTAAATCGAATTGAGGAAATGCCGAAATCATCGGTTTCGACATCTGAGATGCTTCCTACTTCGCCGTCTGGCCAGAGAATATTCGCCGCTTCGATTATGCCGTCATCGTCATAGCTTACGCCCCCTGTTACGGTGTAGGATTCGCTCAATGCCCAATCCTGCACCTGCTTGACCTCTGCAAAAGAATCCCGCTTGATCCAGTCCGTGCCATCCCACCAGTAAATGCCGTTATTCCCAATCGTGGGATCATTCATGACTTGTGCAATTTCCCGATCATCGCCGCCATCGCCCGGAGTAAAGGCGTCCATGTCTGCTTTCGTCTCGAAAGGCTTGTAACCCTTAGCCGCCGCCTCAATCTGACCTGCCAACAATGAGGCCTTATCGTCAACAGCCTGAATCTTATCGTCAAAATATGATACATTCAGCCCCCTGTCGGTCGCATCGACACCGTTGGAATACGGTATTACATCTGATGCTGACGGAGTG
>PWOK01000234.1 GCA_003557445.1 Halanaerobiaceae bacterium | reverse complement strand
TGAATTATTGGTTCTCTTGGATGAAAGGTTTATAATGTTTTGGCGATGTCGTATAACGTTTTGCAGGTTTCCGAAGTTCATGAGCCTTAGCGCGACTGCGCTTAGGTTCATGAATTTGGATGGAGCGACGACAGAAGCGGAATCGGAAACCTTGCTGTTATACGAAGGCTGGGCGGTCTTTAAATTAAAACCTTAAAGAATATGTTTAATTATTTTATCAAATTCATCTATAACCACATCAGCATAATTTTCATTATTTTCTATTCTCTCTGTTTTTTTATCCACTAAAAAATGTGTAACCAATATTGTATTAATACCTGCTTCCCTTGCACCTTTTAATTCACTGGATCCCCCATCTCCAATAAAAACAGATTTTCCCGCTTTAACTTTCATCTTATTAAGTGCTATTTGATAGATTTCTTTATTAGGTTTTAGTACACTAACATCACAAGAAAAGATAGTATTCTCAAAGAACCTACTTAATGGAGAACTTTCCCATCCTACCTTATCAATTACATCAGCGTTACTAATCAAACACATCCTTTTTCCTTTTCTTGATAAGTACTCTAGTGTATTAATTATATTTTTATCAACCTGCTCAAGGCATGTTTTAAATCTCTTAATCCTTTTGTCTAGGACCATCTTTACAATAAAATCATCATTAAAAATATCATTTTTTCTTAGTATCTCATTAATAATATCAGCGGGATTATGTAATTTACCTGAAGCTCGTTTAAAATATAATTCTTCATCTTCAGCTATTTTTTCCCACTCTTCCCTAGTGAGATTAAGATCATAGTACTCATTGTCTTCTTCGTTTTTCTTATAGTGAGGTACAACAAGTGTAAAGAAAAGATCAAAAAATATGACTTCTATGTTGTCCATTTCTAATCACTCTCAGTATAATTCTTATTGAATTTATTTGTATTTTAGCCCAGCTTTCGTATAACGTTTTGCAGGTTTCCGAAGTTCATGAGCCTTAGCGCGACGCGCTTAGGTTCATGAATTTGGATGGAGCGACGACAGGAGCGGAATCGGAAACCTTGCTGTTATGTGACGTAGCACATAGCTTAATTAAAGTCCATAAGAAAATTCAAAAGTGCTTTATTACTTCTAGAAGCCAATATATATGCTTTTAAATTGCCCTTCCAGGCGGATAAATTTTTATTTGTTTCTATTTTATAAGTATTATCTTTAATTTTAATAGTTTCCCTCTCTAATTTTCCCCTAGTTGAAGATAAAATTCTAATAACTTTTAATTTTTCTTTCCTATCATTTAACTGAAAAGGAACTTCTAATTCATAAACCTTATTTTCCTTATCAATATTTAATTTCTTTCTTATATATGTTGCATCTTTTTTAATTAATTTTTGTAATTTTGTTTGTGGATAAGATATTATATTATCAGGGTAATGTTCATTAATCTTCTCCAAAGTTTTTTCACTAAACTCAAATCCCAGTTTATTATAAACCTCTCCCCTGGTCATAACCCAGTAATTATCTCCAACTATAGTTCGTAATTTTGATTCTAAATTATTAAGTTCATTTTGCCTATTAAGTTTATTATCTGCTATATAATATCTTAAAACAATAACTTGACCAAATTCGGGAAAAGAAATGTATTCTTCCAGTTTAATATTTTTATTAATATTTTTTTGTACTTTTCTGTCCACCTTTTTAATTTGATTATATAAATCATCTGAAAAGCTATAAATAATAGTTATACACTCCTTCCATGGTTATAATTTCTTTTAGATAATTTCAGAGGGAAAATATTTTCGAATTAATTTTTGTGCTATGTCACATAACGTCCCGCAGGTTTCCGAAGTTCATGAGCCTTAGCGCGACCGCGCTTAGGTTCATGAATTTGGATGAAGCGACGACAGGAGCGAAATCGGAAACCTTGCTGTTATACGACGTCGCCTTTTTCCTCTATAAATTTTCCAAAAATATTGCTACTCCATCCTTGTCATTTGATTTAGTTATAAAATCCGCAACTTTTCTGACATCAGCAATTGCATTAGAAACTGCAACACCTACTCCACAATTTTTCACCATCTCTAGATCATTATTATCATCACCAAAAGCAATAATATTTTTTATTTCTATATTCAGAAAATCTGCCAAAGCATTAATTGCATTCATTTTTGTAGCATCTTTATGGGTAAGAATATGCCAATATTCCCCAGTACTTGATCTTATTTGAAACTCACTATATTTATTTAAAGTATCCATTAAACCTTTTTTATTTTGAGTATGTATTGCCATTTTATATATCTCAGTATTTGGAATCTCTTTAAAATCAGTAAATACTGGTCTCCAAAAATCCGCTAAATTTTCAAATTCTTCCTTCTTGCAATTAGTATGTATTACATTATTGTCTTCAACTGTAATACCTAAAACTTCTTTATTATTTATAAATGATTTAATTAATTCATCGCAAATAGAAGTAGGTATATATTGATTATATATTATTTTTTGACCATACTTAACTATAGCCCCATTATTAGATATAATACCATCCGGTGTAATTTCTATATTTTGAGCTCCTCTTTCTGGCCTTGCTGTTGCAAAAACAATTGGAACTTTATTATTTTTGATTCTTTCAATAGTAGTCTTAGTGTATTTAGATACTGACTTATCATTACGGAGTAAAGTATTATCTAAATCCATAACTACCATTTGGCAAGAATTTAAACTAATCATTCGAATCACCTCAAAAATATATGAATTATTGGTTCTCTTGGATGAAAGGTTTATAATGTTTTGGCGATGTCGTATAACGT
>PWOK01000190.1 GCA_003557445.1 Halanaerobiaceae bacterium | reverse complement strand
ACGAAGAGGTGCATTTATAGCAGGAACCCTTGGCTTTTTATTATATAATTTATTAAATATCTGGCGATTACTTAGTGGTAGATTAATAACTGAAATTCATATTGGTGGAGGAGGAGTTTTAAATAGTATTGTAATATCAGGCTTTTTTGCACTATTATTGGCTGAAATATTTGGAGAAACACGAGAAAATCTTCTAAATAATCACAAACAGGGAGGTAATAAATAATAAATGAAAAAATATATATTATTCGTTTTTTTAATATGTTTAATATTTAATATATGTCTACCAGTTAAGGCAGTATATGTAGGTCCGGGACATACTGAGGATGATTATTACAGGGTTTATGATAATGATGATAATTATATATTTAGTACAGCTATGGGTGTAACAAAAGGTGATAGATATATAAGTAAGTCAAATATTGAATATATAGTTGAAAAAGTTAAAGATAAAGAAAATAAAGCAATTGCCCGTAAAAAAGAAAAAATAGATTTAAAAGTACAGCTGGTGACAGATATTCCTGAAATTGCACAGGATAAAGATGAACCACTGGTTGCATTTTATCATACCCATAATGCAGAATCATATAAACCTGGTCCAGAAATGGTTGAAGGGAGAGGAGATATTCATACAGTTGGAAGAGAACTTGCAGAACTTTTAGAACAGAATAGTATTAGTACTATTCATTCAGAGAATATGCACCTACCTCATGATGGTGCTGCATATTCCAGATCAAGAAATACAAAACTGGAACTTATTCGAGAACAACCAGATGCAATACTGGATATTCATAGAGATGCTATACCAGATGAACAGGAATATATAAGTTCAGTTAATGGTCAAAAAATTACTCAGGTTAGAATTGTACTGGGAAGAAAAAATCCTAACAGAGAAGTAAATGAGCAATTTGCCCGTCATTTAAAAGCAGTGTCAGATGAAAATACTCCAGGACTAATCAGAGATATTTTTATGGGTCAGGGTGAATATAATCAGGCCTTACACCCCAGATCTGTTTTGCTGGAATTAGGAACACATACCAATACTATAGATGATGTTAGAAAAAGTCTTCCCCTGCTGGCACAAAACATAGCAAGTTTACTTTATGCTGACCAGGGAGTAATTGAAGATACTGGTAGAGCAGGCTGGATAACTTTATTATGGATTATTGGAATAACTGGAACAGCAATAATAGGTTATCTTTATATGATAGAAAGAAATTGGTCCGGAGTCAAAGAAAGAATAAAAAACTTTTTCGGAAGGGAAATTATAGATAGATTTAATTGAGGAGATATAAATTAATGTTTGATGTTTATGGAGGACTATTTTTAACAAGCTTTTTGATTGGATCAATCTCCAGGGCTCTTATGTTAAGAATTGATTACCGCCAATTTCCCAGTTACCCACATTCTTATATAATTCATCTCACAATGGCTATGATTGCATCAGTTCTCGGATCTTTAATTATCCCTGTTTTAATAGAAGGAGAATATATCGCTATTACATTTTTAACACTTGCGGCTCAACATTTTCGAGAAGTAAGAAATCTTGAACGTGATAGTCTGGAAAGAATTGAAAAAACAGAACTTATAAAAAAAGGAAATGCTTATATTGAGGGAATTGCTAAATTATTTGAAGCCAGGAATTATTTAGCTTTTCTAACGTCTTTATTTACAGCTATATTTTTTTATTTTTTCAATGTATTATTTGCTCTTGTCGGAGGAACAATCATAGCTTATTTATTACATTTGATGATGAAAGGACCAACTGTTGGAGATATTGCAGAAGTAAAAATAACTTCTTTACTGATAGAAGATTACAATCTGGGAATTGATGATTTAATTATTATGAATGTAGGAGAAAAAGAAAGTCTGGAAAAATGGAAAAATGAAGGTATTGGAATTAAAATAATACCTGAAAATGAAGATGCCAGAGCAACACTTGCTAATTTAGGGCAAAGACAGGCAATAATACATGATTTATCAATCTTAATGGGAGTAAAATTAGATGAAGGAATACAACAATATACACCTTTAGCAAGAATAAATATTGATAATGGAATATTATATATAATTATAATTCCTCAGGAACCAGATAAAAAATATATAAAAGAAGCAGTTAATAAAATACCAGTCCTGGAAAGTTCTCAAAAAAAACCTTTAAAAAGCAGTATGGGTAGAAAAGCAGCAGATTAAAGAAAGAGAGATTTTAATGAATAATAATGATATTATTGCAGTAATAGTAAAAAAAGAAAAACAGGAATCTATTGGTGGTGGTACACCAATATTTATAGTTGAAAACAATAAAAAAATGGAAGAAGTAAGTATGTTATTGGCCCGATTAACTATGGGAATGGTTCATGATCTGGGAAATGGCATAAAAATCATAATTCGACATTAATCGAAATATATAAACAGAATATTTGCCAAGAATTTATAAATATGATATCATGTCATAATAGGAGGTAAGTGGGATGGCAGTAATTGAAGAGGTTATAACTGATAGTATTGCAAATAAATTAGGCATCAAACCAGGAGATGAATTAATTTCTATAAATAATAAACCTGTAAATGACTATATTGATTTTCAATTTGAAACAGCAGATAATTATTTTGTTTTAACTATTAAGACAGGTAAAAATATCTATAAAGAATATGAAATAGAAAAAAACTTTAATCAAAAACTGGGTTTAAAATTTAATAAAATAATATTTGATAAACTCAAATACTGTGAAAATAAATGTATATTTTGTTTTATAGATCAATTACCACAGGGGTTAAGAAATACATT
>PWOK01000132.1 GCA_003557445.1 Halanaerobiaceae bacterium | reverse complement strand
TCATCCTCCTGAATCTTTCTTCCTTTATTATATATAGGTTGATAAACTTTACTATCTCTTATCAGACAACCAGATTCAACTCCATCTCTCATCATTTGCGAACAGGACGAACAACATATACACAATTTATCATTTTTTAATTTACCTGTATTTTTTAAATCATTCACCAGTCCAGGATAGGCAAAAAATGCTCTACCCAGACCAATTATATCCACCCAGTCCTCAGATATTAATCCTGATGCAATATCAGGTATAAACTGCCTCAGCCAGCTTAAACCGGAAGCAACTGTAATAATCTTATCCTTAATATTTTTATTTATTTTTCTGGTCATTTTCATATTTTCTGCAATATTTTCCAGAGGATGTGATTCAGGAATATATCCATTCTTTATATTTTTATCGAATGGTCTTTCTATATGAGGATTATAATAAGGGTTTCCCATTGCTATATTTGCAATTTCCAGACCTTTTTCAGCAAGTTGATTTATTAATCTAATAGGTTCACTTAAATCAGGTTTCATACTACCATCTTTAACCATCCCAAAACCATATGGATAAGGAATTCCATCGTAAACATTAATTCTTGTGGTAATAATCAAATCGGGATTCTGCTTTTTAATTTTATCTATTACTTCTTTAATAAAACGGGTTCTGTTTTCATAACTACCACCATATTTGCTATTTTTACGTGTATGTGCAGCCAGGAGAGAATTTATTAAATAGCCATGACATGCCTTAATATCAACAGCATCAAATCCTGATTCTGCAGCAAGATTAGCAGCTTTAACATAATCATACTGAAGGTTGTCAATTTCTTTATCAGTTATCAGAGATTTTTCTTCAAAATGCTGTAGTCTATCAAGTATTTTGTTATGATGAATTTTTATAGGGTCAGGTTTTCCCTCTGGCCTGGAATATCTTCCAGAATGAGTTAATTGAAGAACAGTTAAAGGTTTATACTTTTCATTTGCCTCAAAGGTTTTTTGAAGCAAATTCTTAAAATCATTTATATTATTCTCTGTAATCATTAATTGATGAGGATTAGCTCTTCCTTCATTTCTAACTGCTGTTGCTTCAAACCATAAAAGTCCTGCTCCTCCAGAAATAAACCTTTTATATCTTCTATAAGTTAGTCTTCCAGGTGCTCCCTCTCTGGTCCCATCACAACCTTCCATTGGTTGAACAGCAAAAGCATTGGGTATATTAATTTTCCCCTTGTTTATTTTTTTAAAAAGTAATGAATATGTATTATTAAATGGTAAACTTATATTAAATGATTTTAATTTTTGCTGTATATCTTCTATAGATTTAAAATTAAACGCCTCATGTCCATTATGATGCAAATATTGCATTTGATTTCCTCCTTATTGACATATAAATTCAATAGCTTAAGTTGATAAAATCTCTCATAGATTTTATTGCTGGTATATTAAATATATTAAAGATGTTTTGTCAAAGTCCTTTTTTTAATAACCAAATTTTATTCCTATACAAATGGAAAAAGAGTTTTTTCCAAATGTTCTTATAAAAAAAGAATAGGGATAAATCACAAGTAATTTATCCCCATAGAAAAATATAAACAAAACATAAGGAGAAATTTGTTTATATTTAAATATTAACACAAAATAATAAAAATGTAAATAATTTATTTTGCTAAATATTTTTTATTTTAACATATTTTGCTGTCTTTTTTTGTTTTTTCAAACATTATCCCTAAAAACTTATTTTTAAGAAAAATTAATCAACCTGCTATCATCTGCAGACAATCTTGCTTTTAGACAGGCTTCAGTATTATATAAAGAATCTTCTGCACCTATTAAACATTCTCCTTCCCCTCGAATTTGGGCAACAAAATCATCAAATATCTGTCTATCAATATTAGATGACAGCTTCTGAACACCATTATACTGATCATTTATTAATAAAACCTTATTATTTATTACTTCAATTACTCCTTTAGTTCCTGCCACTCTAATTCTGTCATCCCCATGTCCGGAAGCTGAACCAGGTCTAAGAAAATCAATGTTAACAGAAGCAAAAATTTCTTTATCAAGAACAAAATGACACAGAGCAGAAATTTCAAGTTGATTATGATTTTTATTATATTTAGAAGAATGGGAAGCATAAACATTTTTAAATTTTTTCCCACTAAACCAGTAAATCCAATCAATTCCATGGCTACCAACCCAGGGTATAGTCCCACCATATAATTCTCTTTTTTTATAATTCTCTCCCCGGGAACCAAGTTTATACGATTTCTGAGCATTAATTAATCTTACCTCACCTATAGCTCCTTTTTTTACAGCATTATATGCTGTAAAAAATGCAGCATTATAACGCAAACCAAGCATAGCTGCAAGATGAACATTTTGTCTGGAAAAGGTATTTTTTAATTTTTCCAGATCACTAAAGGATGTTGCCAGTGGCTTTTCAGCAAAAACATGTATTCCTCTGTTTAAAACATCTAATATAACCTGAGCATGATCACCAAAATAACAATTAACTACTGCCAGATCAGGTTTGATTTTATCAAGCATATTTATATATGTATCAAAAATTTCAGGTTTAAACCCTATTTCATCTACTTTTTCTTTTAATTTCTTTACATTTTCTCCTTTTGACCCAGGAGCTATTCCATTTATCTCTATATCATTTATTTTTTCAATTCCATCAAGCACATATCCATAATGACCAGTTGCACCAATAATAACTGTTTTTAACAAAAATATCACCACCTTTTGGTCAATTTTTTTTGGAATATTTAGAAGGAGGACAACCTATAATTTTTTT
>PWOK01000359.1 GCA_003557445.1 Halanaerobiaceae bacterium | reverse complement strand
TCCTGCCAGAATTATTAACAGTAAATTTAAAGCACCTGTTTCTGCTTTGAGAACATCATCCACCAGTATTCTCTGTAATTGAGGTAAGGCCAGAGAACTCCCGGTTATTAACCAGAATAAGCCCATAGTAATAAGTAATAATTTAACATGTGGTTTTAAAACACCCCATAAGCGAAAACCAATTTGCCACTTATCCACACAGGCCGGACACACTTTTGTCTCATCCGGATAAAATCGGCCACAATCAGGGCATTTTTGCTTTTCTATTTCTGGTAGAGAACCTAATTTATTTTCTTTTATATATTGATTGAGATATTTTACTGCACTGATATAGCCAGTCTTAAGGCTATCAGTAAATCTGGCAAGAAGAACTGTTTGTTTATTTGTTTCTATTTCAAGGTGATTATTACCTATGTTTTTTTTTACTTCTAATTTAGTTATGTCATCCAAATCATATTTCTGGTCAATTATTATTTCTTCTTTTACATAAATAATTAGAAGTTTTTCTTTTGTTATGACAGTATATCCTTCAACAAATTTACCTTCTTTATTTAAATCCAGTTCTATACTCATCAACAATTTACTGTTTTGAAGATATTCTTTTATCTCATGTTTTATTTTTTCAGGAAGTTCAACTTTCAAATTCAATATAATCACCTGCTTTTAATAATTTATATTAAAGCACCAATCATCTTAAAGCTTTTTCTGTCAAGTTCCCTTATATCTGATATTTGAAACCTATTTCCATCTACATCAGTAATCAGGTATCTTACATCAGTAATTGGAGTTAATGACTGATCCCTTCCCCTTACAATAAATTTTTTCCTTCCCTGGTCTGTTTCTACTTCCCAGTAAGAATAACCAAACTCATCTTTAATTGAATATATTAATTTAATATCCGGACAAAAATATATCCAGTCAAGCTCTTTTTCTAAGAGTTTCCTGGTTTTATGAGCAAATTCATTAATTGATTCAATTATACCAATTTCTTCTCCTTCTTTATCCCTGACAGAAATATATTCCTCTGCTAGACTAAAAGGAAAAGAACGGTAAAGATGAACCCTTTCATATTCCTCATCCCCAAGTTTTAAAGAAAGAATGCCTCCTTCTGTTTTCTTGAAAACTGAGTTTTCCGGTTTTATATATGTAATATCAACATATTGAGCAAGTCCTTTATTGTCCTCTTTGTTATTTTTTTTATTCATTTAAAAATCACCCTCCTACACCTTTTACTTTAAGTGCTTCTCTCTGTTTTTTGAACAATTTATAATAAACACCTTTCTCTTTTATTAACTCCGCATGAGTACCACTTTCAACATTTTCTCCTTTTTTAAGGATGAAAAGCCGGTCTGCATTTCTTAAAGTGGATAAACGGTGAGCAATAACAAAAGTTGTTCTACCTTCCATTAATCTTTCCAGAGCTTCCTGTATCATCTGCTCTGTTTTTGTATCAACAGAAGATGTAGCCTCATCTAATATCAATATCTCAGGGTCATGTAATATTGCTCTGGCAATTGATAACCTTTGCCTCTCACCTCCGGAAAGATCCTTTCCTTTTGTTCCCAGCATGGTATCATATCCATCAGGTAAATCTACAATAAAATCATGGGCATTGGCAATTTTAGCAGCATAGATAACTTCTTCAAGATCAGCCTCAGGTTTTGCATAACGGATATTATCTGCAATAGAACCATTAAATAAAAATGTATCCTGTAATACTATCCCTATTTGATTTCTTAAATCATCTTCATTAATTTTTTTAATATCTACTCCATCTATACTGATACTGCCCTCATCTACATCATATAAACGGGCTATTAGATTTATCATTGTTGATTTACCTGCTCCAGAATGTCCAACAAGGCCAATTACTTCACCAGGTTCAACATGTAGGGTAATATCTTTAAGTACAGGTTTTGATTCCTCATAAGCAAACTCTATGTTTTCTATATCAACTTTACCTTCAATTTCAGGCATAGAGACTGGGTTTTCACATTTTTCCAGGTCTGACTCAGCATCAACTATTTCAAAAATACGCTGGGCTGCATTCATACTATCAGACCACCAATCTACAACATGGGTCATAAATCTTATTGGTCCATAAAACATTCCTGTATATTGAACAAAAGACATTAAAACACCAAACTGCAGTGTTCCTCTTAAAACCTGGCCTCCACCAACACCCCAGACAAAATAAGAGCCTATTCCCATAAAAAAGCCTAAAAAAGGGAAAAATGTATCCATAAAATAACCGGTCTTTAAAGAAATATCATAAACATCCTGATTTCTCCCACCAAACCTTTCAATTTCTGTATCTTCTTTACCAAAAGCTTTAACAACTCTAACACCTGTAAAAGCATTGTTTACAGTTGCATTCATCAGGGCATATTTTCTCCATCTTCTGTAAAACATATTTCTTAATTTTGGATATATCTTTTTAATCATATATATTGTTAGAGGTACCGGTATTAATACAACAAGGGCCAGTCTCCAGTTTAACCAGAACATAACCACAGAAATACCAATAACATTTGTCAGGTTAATTAAAAAACGTGGGATACCTTCAACAAAAAAATATTCCAGATGACGGGCATCAGCATTAACCCTTTCCATAAGAACCCCTGTTTCTCTACTGGTAAAGAAACTAAGTGATAATCTCTGCATTGCAGAAAATATCTCCACTTTCAAATCATAAATTACACTGGTGCTGATTTTTGCTGAAATTCGGCCATAAGCAATTTGAATTAATAGTGAAAATAATCGGGAAGCAAACATTAATAAAACAACCTGAAGAACCATTCCT
>PWOK01000230.1 GCA_003557445.1 Halanaerobiaceae bacterium | reverse complement strand
GGTGAAACAGAAAAATGGTTCCATTATACTTATGATATGGATTATCGTCCCCGTGAAACCGGTGAAATGATATATACACACCGGGTTATGGGCCCACCAATTAGTACAGACAGTGAAGCTGGAGAGGTCTTTGCTCTCAGTGGAGAAATGGGAGCAGTTTATCTGCTTACTGATGATGGTTTATTCCTGCAGGAACTGGCAGGTGATCATCGCAATAACAGGAAAATTAGTTTTAGTGAAGCTGAAAGAGGAATGGAAATTACCAATGTAAGTTTTGGTCAGGAACACTTCCATTCTACAATAGTAAAAGCACATGATGGTAATGTATATATGGTTGCCGGTCATGAATTTACAGCTATCTTTAGAATTGATGGCTGGGATACTGTTCAGAGAATGGATCTTGGTACAGTTGAAGTTAAAGAGGAAGATATTAAACCTGCATTAAAGATAAATATTCCTGATTTAGATAAAGTAGAGGGCTGGGGAGATATAAATATAGAAGCAATAGCAGCAGAAAATATTAATATATCAGAAGTAGAGTTTTATGCCAATGAGCAGTTAATAGGGGTTGATGATAGTGATGATGGAAATATCTGGAGTATAGTGTGGGAAAATGTTGCTCCGGGTAGTTATAGAATTCAGGCAAGATTTGTTGATCGAAAAGGTATATATACTAAATCTGATACTGCCCTGGTAAATATTGAAGTACCTGAAGGACCTTATTTTGCTGAACCACATTCAATACCAGGTGAAATAGATGCAGAGTATTTTGATGGTGGAGGTCAGGAAGTTGGTCATTACCGCCCTCAACCTGTAGCAGAAGAAATTAAAGGATTAATGCGTTCTGAAGAAGTTGCCATTAAAGTTACTGATGACTTTATGAGTGATTATAAAGTTCAATTATTAGATGATGAATGGTTAATTTATACTGTTTATGTTGAGAAAGATGGTTTATATGATCTTCATGTAAGACTTGCCTCTCCGGTTGATGATGGAAGTTTCAGAGTGATATTTGACAATCAGGATGTAACAGGGATGGTAGATGTTCCCAATACCGGTGGTAGTGAAGAATGGCAGACAATTACTTTTGAAGGTTTTGAACTTGAAGCAGGAGAACAGATTATGAAATTTGTTACTGAAATCGGTGGTTTTGATCTCAATTATATCAGAATTACTGAGAAATAATAATTAAAAAAAAACAACAAAAATATCTTTTAATTAAAAGGAGAATAAGATAATTTGTTGAATAATAAATATATATTCAACAAAATTAAAGTAAGACTTGATAAATAATTAGATTTTTGTTAAAATAATATTATAGATAAAAGTATAAGCAAAAACGATTTTAAAAAAGGTGGATAAACTACTTTTAATACATAATTAATATAAAAAAAAGACTATAGAGTTTTTCACAAAATTAATATATAAATATAATAGAATTTTAGCAAAATAAAGGATTAAATCTTACAGAAAATTAGTAAATCATATAAGTTTTTCTGTAATTTAAAGATTATATTTAAAAAAAATATTATTAATCAGGAGGTGAAGAAAAGAATAAGTAAAAGAATAATTTAATAGTTATAAAAGAAAGATAAAATAATATTAGTAAAATATCAAGAAAAAAATTAAGGGGGTTTCAATTAATGAAAAATTTTAATCATAAAAAACTTTTGTACTTAACAATTGCTTTCGTATTTATATTAATTGCTGTTACAGGATGTGATATTGTTGGTGAACAATTTATACAAACTTATGATGTGTTTGGAAGAATTGTAGATGTAGAGGGAGATCCAATGGAAGGTGTAACAGTAATATGGGAAAATCATGAAACTTCAGGTTCTGTTGAAACAAATGCTGCTGGTTATTTTGAGATTATAGATGTTTACGGAGAAGTAAAATTAACTGCAGATGGTGAGGGTTTAACATTTTCTCCTTCAACAATTGATGGAATAAAAATCACAGATGAAAATTTAACTGAATTAAATTTCACTGGATTTTCTTCAGAAGAATGGTCAATATTAAATGTTGATATAATAAGAGGTTCAGGAAGTATAAATGTAATTACTGATGATTATTATGATGATGAATTTGGTATAGTTGCTGTTGGAGAGACCATTGAAATCGAAGCAGTTCCTGATGATTATTATACTCCAAATTACTGGATAGATCAAAATGAAGAAAGACATGATGAAGCTACAATAAGTTTTACTGTTGAACAGGGTGTTTCTTATGATTTTGAATTAGCATTTAGGGTGGATGATCCTAATATATTTGATGACCTGTTGGTATGGCTTGATACAGATAAATTGGAGGCTGAAGATGGAGATGAAATAGGGGAATGGACTGATTTTAGTGGTAATGATTATCATGCCTTCCAGAATGAAGATGAAAGTAAACCAATATATAGAGAAGATGTTGTTAATGAAAGACCGGCTCTTGAATTTGGTCAAGGTAAATTTTATCAGGTTGATTTTGATAATGGATATGAAAATCCATTTACAGCTTTTGTTGTTTTTGAAATAACTGCTGAATTAAATGAACATGGTGATCATAATATTTTTGAAGGTTTTGAAGATGGAGCTCCTCGTTTCCGTTTTGGTGTTCTTCATTCAACAGGAACTTTATTTGCTGTAATGGATACCTGGGGACCAAATGTTGATAGTGTTATAGGATTACCTACAGATGGCTTTATGCAGGCAGGTGTTCTTTATAATACCAGTGATCAGGATAGTTTACTTCGTGCAAATGGTGAATTGCTTGATACTAATGATGGTATGAATGAAAGAACTCTACCAGGATTTACAAT
>PWOK01000096.1 GCA_003557445.1 Halanaerobiaceae bacterium | reverse complement strand
CTGCAGCAGAATCCAGTGTTAGTGTAAAAGAAATATTTACCCGAATACCCCGATTTATCTTTGGCTTTATTGGTGCTTCAATAGTTTTTTCCTTTTTGTTATCAGCTGAAACTGTTGAAAGATCACTACCTGTTATTGATGGCTACCGGAATTTCTTTTTCACCCTTGCTTTTATCAGTATCGGACTTGACTCTAATTTTAAAGATATGCGGAAAACATTAAAAAATGGTCAGGCTGTTAAACTATATCTAAGTGGTCAAATATTTAACATTATTTTAACTTTAATTGCTTCCTATCTTTTTTTCAGTGGTCGTTTCTTTGAACTACCCTTCTAACAAAAAGAGGTGATTAGTGTGAAAAAACTACTGTTTATTCTGATTGTTTTAAGCGTGTTTTTAATTATTATAATGGATTTGGGATATTTTGCAGATCATTCCAGTGGAGCAGGAGATATCTGGTGGATGGAAGTTAAAGAGATGTTTAATTATTAAAAAAAGAGTAGCCCTATTAATTAATAAAGCTACTCTCTACTTTAAATATTTATTTTGTTAGTTTCTTTTATTCCACTGTCACACTCTTGGCCAGATTTCGGGGCTGATCAATATCACAGTCTCTTTCCAGTGCTGTATAATAGGCCAGCATCTGTAAGGGGATAATTGTTAATGCCCCGGCAAAAACACCATTTATGTCTGGAACAAAAATAACATTATCCACAGATTTAATAATATCCCGGGCATCTTCAAAAGCCAGAGCAAGAACATCTGCCCCCCGGGCCTTTACCTCTTTAATATTACTCAACATTTTTTCAAAGACATTCCTGCGGGTGGCAATGGCAACAACTGGAACACCTTCTTCAATCAGGGCCAGGGTACCATGTTTTAATTCTCCAGCAGCATAGGCTTCAGCATGAATATATGAGATTTCTTTTAATTTGAGGGCTCCTTCCATGGCCAGGGTGTAATCAGTATTACGGCCAATAAAGAAGGAATTATCACTTGTTTTATATTCTTTTGCTCTTTCTTTAATTTTTTGCTGATTTACCTCTATAATTTTTGCTGCCAGTTCTGGCAAACGTATCAGGTCATCTATTAAATCCAATTTTAATTCTTCAGTAATAGTTCCTTCTCTTTCAGCAAGATATAATGATAGTAAATAAAACGCTGCCAGCATTGTTGTATAGGCCTTGGTAGAAGCAACAGCAATTTCAGGGCCAGCCTTTAAATATAATACCTGATCAGCTTCTCTGGAAATAGTGCTACCCACAACATTGGTTAGAGCCAGTACAGTAGCCCCTTCCCCCCTGGCCAGTCTTAAAGCAGCCAGTGTGTCTGCAGTTTCACCTGACTGGCTGACCACAATCACCAGGGTATTTTCATCAATCAGGGGATTACGGTATCTAAATTCTGAAGCAATATCAACCTCTACCGGTATCCGGGCCAGTTCTTCTATTACATACTTACCTATTAAACCCGAATGATAGGCAGTACCACAGGCAACCACATGAATCCTGTTAATATTTTCAGGTATTGTTATTTCACTTAAGTCAATTTTACCTGAAATAATCCTTTTGTTTAATACTCTTCTTAAGGCATCTGGTTGTTCATGTATTTCTTTTAACATAAAATGATCATATCCCTGTTTTTCAGCCATTTCAGGATCCCAATCCACCTTAAAAATATCCTTTTCTATCTTTTCACCCTGACTGTCAAACAACTTAATCTGATCCCTCGTTACCTCAGCTATTTCTCCATCATCCAGAATATAAAAGTCATTTGTGAACTCCAAAAAAGCTGGAATATCTGAAGCTATAAAGTTCTCATTTTCTCCTTTACCCACAATCAAAGGGCTGTCTTTGCGTACAGCATATATTTTCCCGGGTTCATTTTTTGATAATACCGCCAGAGCAAATGAACCTTCCAGTTGATTTAAAACTTTTATTATTGTTTCCTTTAGGTTTCCATTATAATTTTCTTTTAATAAATGAGGAACAACCTCTGTATCTGTTTCTGATTCAAAGACATAACCTTTATTCTTAAGATTTTCTTTTAAATTCTGGTAATTTTCAATAATTCCATTGTGGACAACCACAATATCCCGATCATTATCATAATGAGGATGAGAATTTACATCAGAAGGTCTTCCATGAGTTGCCCATCTGGTATGCCCGATACCAATTGTTCCCTCAGGGGGATTATTTTCCAAAATTGATTCAAGTCTATTTAATTTTCCCTGTTTTTTCAAAACATCAATATCACCACAACCATTTATCGCTATTCCAGCAGAATCATATCCTCTATATTCAAGCTTCTTTAAACCACCTATCAATATAGAAGCAGCCTCTTTATCACCAATATAACCAACTATTCCACACATATATATATTTCCCTCCTGTAATTTTAAATTTCACTAATAATCTTTACATTTTATATCGATATAGTAGGAATGTAAATTCATTTTATAGCTAAACATACCGTTATTCAATTTTGTGTCCTTCTATCCCTCTCTCTGTACCGTTAATTACTTAACGGGTTTAAAGAAGAACTCAGATCCGAAGGTAAGACCGGGGATACCCGCCGAAAATTTCGATTATCCCCTCCTCGTCAACCTGAATATCTCTGCGTCCATATCCAGGTTCAGGCGCTATTTAAATTACTTTTTTTTAGTTATCACCCCTTTCAAAATAATATTAATTAATTTAACTCATCTTTAATTATATCACATATTTTTTCCATCCAGTATTCTAATTTTTCCCTGTTTTTACCCTCCAGCATAACTCTTATCACTTTTTCTGTACCTGAGGCCCTGACAAATACTCTACCTTCATCTTTTAGATCTTTTTCTGCTTTTTTTATAACCTGTTGTATAGCTTTATTATCTTCCCATCCCTTCTTCTTTTTTACACTAACACTCTCCAGAAGCTGGGGCCATTCCTGTATATAATGTGTCAGTTCATATAATGATTTATTTCTTTTTTTGATTAAATTTATCATCTGAATTGCTGTCAGTATACCATCTCCGGTTGTATTATAATCAAGAAAAATAATATGTCCTGATTTTTCTCCTCCCAGGTTATAATCATTATCCAGCATTTCTTTTAATACATATCTATCACCATTTTTAGTAATTTTGACTTCAATATCATTATTATTGAGAACTTCTTTTAATCCCAGATTACTGTAGGGGGTTGTAACAAGGGTTTTACCTTTTAATTGTTTTTCACTGTTTAAATCCAGGGCTAAAACTGCCATAATTTTATCACCATCAACCAGATTCCCTTTATGGTCAACCATTATTAACCTGTCAGCATCACCATCATGGGCTATTCCCAGATCTGCTGATGTTTCCAGCACTTTTTCCTTAACAACCTCAGGATATGTTGAACCACTTTTAACATTAATTTTTTGGCCATCAGGTTCACTATTTATTTTTATTACTTCTGCTCCAAGTTTTTCTAAAACACTGGGACTTACATGATAAGCAGCACCACAGGCACAATCCAGAACAACTTTAATTTCATTAAAATCCTGTTCTACAGTTTCTACCAGGTAATTAATATACTTATCTACCAGAGAATAATCATTTCTGGTTATTCCTAATTTTTCATGTGTAGGGGATGGAATTTTATTATAATTATTAAAAATGAAATTCTCTATATCCTCTTCCATATTATCCATTAATTTAAAACCATCTTTATCAAAAAACTTAATTCCATTATCTTCTACTGGATTATGAGAAGCAGATATCATAATACCTCCCTGTACAGCCATTTCTGATGTTAGATAAGCTACTCCAGGTGTGGGAATAATACCGACCCTGATTACATCAATACCTGCAGAGTTAAGTCCTGCAATAAGAGCAGCTTCCAGCATATCTCCTGAAATCCTGGTATCTTTTCCAATTAACACAACCGGTTTTTCCCCTTCAAAATCTCCTGTTAAATAATAGCCTCCTGCTCTACCTATTTTATAGGCAATTTCTCCTGTTAGTTCTTGATTGGCAACTCCTCTAACTCCATCTGTTCCAAATAATTTTCCCATTATTTAATTTCACCTCTTTTATATTTTTTATTTTTTAAAGGATTTATTCCTTTTATATAGAATTATGATACAGGGTGATAATATGTTAAATCGTTCTCCTAAAAAATATATATCTCATCTTAATTATAAAGATTTAGTAATTATATTTAGCATCTGGTTTTTTACTGCATATTTTAATTATTTAAGCAGCAGTATCACCTTCAGTTATGCCCCCACTCTTACCGGTCTATTCCGCCTTCTGTTTATAAGTGCAGGAAGAGGAATTTTTTGGGCTCTGATACTTTTTTACCTTATCTCTTTTTATGATTCTTCCTTCACTGAAATAGGGTTGAATTTAAAAAATCTCAAAAAAAAGATAAAACCAGCTCTCTTTTTAATTTTGGTTTTTTTAATCCTGAATCTGATTTTTATCAATTTACCCTTAAGTTTTAATCCAATTTCTGATAAATATAACCCCTTATATCAAATAACATGTAGCTCTCATTTAATTAAAAGCCTTACTCCTTTATTAATAACCTTTTTCCCCTGTCTGCTTATTGCCTTCAGTGAACAATTTCTTTTAAACAGCATTCTTTTTGAAACTATAAATAATAAATTGCCTACTTTTCTGGCTTTTATTACTGCTGCTGTAATTTTCCCTGTATTATTTTTAAACTTTAATCAGGGTAGAATAATACAGCTCATTATTCTGGCATTAATTTCTATTTATCTTTACTTAAAAACAGAAAGATCAATAATTACACCAGCTCTTTTTTCTGCTGGATATTATGCCATTAATATTTTTTATATTTATGGCTGGGATTTCCTTAACTTTTAGATTAAAATTCTCCTTCAATTTTATAACCACAATTAGAACATTTTCCCTGATTAAGCCTGTTTTCAACACTATAAATATTCCTTAAAATTAGTTCTTTGCTACATTCAGGACATTTAGTACTGTTTTCCATGCTGGACCTGGTATTTCCAAGATAAACATAATTAAGATAGTCTGTGGCTAAATTATAGGCCCTTTTCATTGTTTTTAAAGGTGTAGCTTCTTTTTTTAATTGATAGTTTGGGAAATACCTTGAAAGATGAAGGGGTATATCTGGGCTTATCTTACCAATCCAGTAAAACAACTGTTCCATTTCATCTTCCCCATCATTTAATCCGGGAATTATCAGGGTGGTTAATTCCAGGTGTAATTCTTTTTCCATAATTTTGATGTTTTCCTTAACAGGTTCAAGTCTGCCTCCACAGTATTTTTTGTAGAAATCATTATTAAAGGCCTTCAAATCCACATTGGCTGCATCAATAAAAGGTAATAATTCTTTTAGTGGTTTTTGATTGATATAGCCATTGGTTACCAGAACATTTTTCAGGTTATTTTTGTGGGCCAGCCTGCTGCATTCCAGTACAAATTCATACCAGATTAGTGGTTCTGAATAGGTATAGGCAATACCAACCACATCTTTTTTTTGGGCCAGATCAATAATCTGTTGTGGGTGATAACTGTTTACTGATGGTTTCTTCTGGCTGATCTGCCAGTTCTGACAGAAGTCACATTTAAAATTACAACCCCAGGTACCCATAGATATTATATCAGAACCAGGGTAAAAATGATATAGGGGTTTTTTTTCAATCGGATCTATAGCAAGAGAACTTACCTGACCATAATTTAAACTATACAACTCACCATCAGTTACCCTTCTTACCCGACAGATACCGGTTTTACCTTCTTTTAACAAACAATTATGAGGACAGAGTCTACATTTGATTTTAGTATCCTGTTTTTCATAAAAGGCTACTTTTTTCATATATGATCACCGATACCTCTCTACCTTAAACCTGTACAGGTCTATCTCTGTTCCTGCCGAAATACCGGCCTTTCTACGGGCGATCTCAACCTGTTCTTGAGCAGTATTTATTCCTTCCAGGTCAGGCAATAATAATCCTTTTTGATTTCCCCTTTTAACAATGACACCATATTTTTGAGGATCAAGTTGATCAATACTAGCAACAGGTTCTTTTTTACCAATTATATCAACTGATATTTTTAACTGTTCAAGTTCATCTTCCCTGACAGGAGGAAAACGAGGATCACGGGCACAGGCACTTATCGCATTATTAATAATTTCAGAGGCAACATTTTCCTGAGTGGCTGATATTGTTCCAATACATCCCCTTAATTGATTATTCTTTTTAATTGAAACAAAAACCCCTTTTTGTTCCTCCATTTTTTCAGATAGATTTTGAGGGGCTTTTATTTTTTTTCTTTTTTTTACATATTCCTCAATAGCCTTACGGGCAAGCTTAACAACTGTTGATTCTGCCATTTTATGCTCCCTCCCTGTAAATAGCGACAACTCCATAACCAACACCAAAAGGGCCTTCATATGATTTGACATCAACCTTAACCTCAAGATGTCTTATGGAACCAAGCATAATTATGATTGGCCTCAATCCACATTCACCTGCTTTTTTTATTAATAAAGGGTCAATATTTAATATTTTCTGAAATTGTTTATTTTCCAGATACTTTATTATCTTTTTATCAAATTCTTCCCCTCTGGGATTATAACCTGCAGGTGCCCCGGCAGATAAACGGTGAGACAAATCTCCACTGGCAATAACAACCGCTTTATGACCGGTTTCTTCAACAATCTGATTAATAATAGCCCCAAACTCATATAGTGTTGCATAATCAAGTAATCCCATAGTTAATGAAACAAGATCAGCATCAAGACCCGCTTTTTTTAGGTAATAGAGAGGTACCATAACACCATGATCCAGTCTGTTGGTATTTGTAAAAATATCAATATTGTTTTCCTCTGCTTTTTTTTGCAATTTTTCAATAAATCTTAAATTAGAATTTTCTTTGAAATTAATTTCGCGGTTTCCAAAATCACCAAAATTACCTGTAATCCTTTCTTCTTTTAAAACACTTATACCATCACGAAACACAGGCCCATGGGGGCTAATGGTAATTAGTAGATCAGGATTTTTATCCTTAATTTCACCGGCAAGTTCTTTTACTCCTGAAACTGTCTGCTTAACATCCTTAAGTCTACTGCCTCCAATTTCTGGAATAATAATTGGGGGATGGGGCATAAGAGCTGCCATCTGAATACCCATTGTTTAACACCTCACCTTTTTGGTAGTTTGTTAGTGATTAAACACAAAAAGAGAGGTTAGACCCTCTCTTCTTACTTCCCGCATTATATATATTTTTATCTCTTAGAAAATTGAGGAGACTTACGGGCTTTTTTGCGTCCGTATTTTCTTCTTTCTTTCATTCTCGGGTCTCTGGTTAAATATCCTTCTTTTTTAAGAGGTATTCTATAATCTTCATCAACTTTCAGTAAAGCTCTGGCTATTCCATGACGGATAGCTCCCGCCTGTCCTGAAAGACCTCCTCCTTCTACATTAACAAGTACATCAAGATTATTAAGACTATTGGTTAATTCCAGAGGTCCTATCATATCTTTCAACAATGATTTACGGTGAAAATACTCTTCCGCATCTGTTCCATTTATGATCATTCTGCCATCTCCTGGTATCAGTCTTACCCGGGCAGTAGCAGTTTTTCTTCTTCCGGTTCCCCGGTACTGAACTTCTGTGGCCATTATAATCGTGTCCTCCTTTCTTATCTTTATTTTCGGATCACTTTTAATTATAATTCAAGTTTTTCCGGTTCTTGAGCCTGGTGTGGATGGTCTGAATCACTATAAACTTTTAATCTTTTAATCATATCCTTACCAAGTTTATTTCTGGGTAACATACCTTTAACTGCATTTTCAATAATTAGTTCAGGATTTTTCTTTTTTAATTCCCCATAAGGTGTTTCCTTTAATCCTCCAGGATATTGACTGTGTTTCCTGTACATCTTTTGTTCCCATTTCTTTCCGGTTAAATTAATCTTCTCAGCATTAATTACTATCACATAGTCTCCACCATCAACATGAGGAGTATATGTTGGTTTTGTTTTACCGGTTAAATATGGGGTTATCAAACTGGCCAATCGTCCCAGATTATATTGCTCAGCATCTATTAGATACCAGTCTCTTTTAACTTCTTCTTTTTTATCCATATATGTTGACATCTTAACCCTGATTATCCTTTATTAATCAGGTCTTCACCTCCTTTTAGAAGTAAATTTATAACAATAATTTATATTAAATAAAAATGTTTAACATAGACAGCAAATAAATTTTAATATATTTTTTACCTTTTGTCAAATCAATTTAATAATAAACCTTTATTAATGTAAGGCCACAGGCCGGTGCTGTAAATCCTGCCTGTCTGCGATTTTTGCTCTTAATCACACTTTGTAAGTCTGCTTTTCTTTTTTGTAAACCAATTTCTATCAAAGAACCTGTGATAATTCTGACCATATTATATAAAAATCCATCTCCTGCTATCTCCAGCCAGTATTCTTTACCTTTTTTTAATAATTTAATTTCAGTAATAGTTCGAACAGTTTCCATAATATCTGAACCACTGGACTGAAAAGAAGCAAAATCATGTTTACCTTTTAATTGAGGTAATACTTTTTTGATTAGTGCAAAATCCAGAGGCTTATATATATTATATACAAAATGTCGATTGAATACAGAAGGAATTCTCTCATTCATCAAACGGTAACGATATTTTTTCCCTTTAGTATCATAACGGGCATGAAAAGAATCAGAAACAAATTCAGCCTTTTTACAGACAATATCTTCAGGTAACATACTATTTAAAGCAATTGGTATCTTTTCTTCAGGTACATCAACATCAAGTTTAAAACTGGCTACCTGTCCTAAAGCATGAACACCGGAATCAGTGCGCCCGGCCCCATGTATTTTTACCTTTGATTTATTTATTTTACTGAGACAGTCTTCCAGTTTCTGTTGAATAGTTTCCCCTGTGTTTTTTTGCATCTGCCAGCCAAAATAATTTGTACCATCATACTCCAGTATTATTTTAATATTTGGCATTAAAATTTCCCCTATTACTTAATTTATTATAAAAACAGGGCTACTAACAAACCAGATAAAATCATTAAAAACAAAGAAATATAATCTTTCAGTTCAGACTGAAGTTCATGTAACCTTGTCCTTGTTTTTCCACCCTGATAACATCTTGATTCCATTGCCAGGGCCAGTTCATCTGCCCTTCTAAAAGCACTTATAAACAAAGGAACCAGTAAAGGGATTAAACTTTTTGCCCTGTTGACAATATTGCCACTTTCAAAATCAGCTCCCCTTGATTGTTGAGCTTTAATAATCTTCTGAGCTTCTTCCAGTAAAGTGGGAATAAATCTTAAAGCAATTGTCATCATCATCGCCAGTTCTGCTGCTGGAACCCCTATTTTTTTAAAGGGACTCAGTAAATATTCAATTCCATCTGTCAGCTGCAGGGGAGATGTGGTTAAGGTTAAAAGGGAAGTAAACATTATTAATAAAATAATTCTGGTAACCATAAATAATCCCCTTAAAATACCCTCTTCTTCAATCCGGAGAAAACGCCACTGCCAGATTATATCACCACCCCTGGTAAAAAAAACATGGAAAAACAGGGTAATCAACATCAAATAAAATATGGGTTTTAATCCTTTTAAAACCGTTTTCAAAGGAATTTTTGAACTGAAAATAATAATAATAATGAAAACAAAATAAACAGCAAAACCGATGAAAGTAGAGATTAAAAATAAAGATATAATGGCAATTAGTGTATTGATAATTTTTAGCCGTGGATCAAGCCTGTGAATAATTGAGTTACCTGTAATATATTGACCAATATTTATATCAGTTAACATTTATTTTACCCCTCAATTTTTCATAAATTTCCTCTGCTGCTTTTTTCAAATCAAACAAATCTGTTCTCACAGGTAATCCCTTATCCCGTAACTTACTTAATATTTCAGTAATCTGTGGTACATCAAGATCCATTTCTACCAGTTTTTTATGCTGACTGAAAACTTTTTCAGGTATATTATTTAATATTACTTTACCTTCATTTAAAACAATAACCCTTGTTGTTAGCCGGGCAATTTCATCCATCCGATGAGAAATCAAAATCAAAGTAACTTTTTCATCACGATATAATCTTAATAATAAAGCTGCCAGCTGTTTCCTTCCTTCAGGATCAAGCCCGGCAAAGGGTTCATCCAGTATTAAAAGGTCGGGTTTCATAGCCAGCACACCGGCAATGGCTATTTTCCTTTGCTGTCCTCCACTTAAATTAAATGGGGAACGATCTTTAATATCATTATAATTCATTCCCACCAGAGAAACTGCTTCTTTAACTCTTTTTTTTATTAAATCCTGATCAAAACCCATATTTTTCGGGCCAAAAGCAATTTCTTTATAAATGTTTTCTTCAAAAAGCTGGTGTTCTGGATATTGAAAAACAAGTCCTATTTTTTTTCTAATATCTTTTAAATTTGTTTTCTCCTGGGTAATATTTTTACCATCAACATAGACCTCTCCACCGGTCGGTTTTATCAGTCCATTAAATAACTGAACCAGTGTAGATTTACCTGAACCTGTAGGACCTATCAGGCCAATAAACTCATTTTTATATATATTTAAATTTATATTATCCAGGGCTTTTACCTCCTGGTTTTGTTTATTATATATATGAGTTACATTTTTAAGTGAAATCAGCATAAAACATTCACCAGCTCATCTATTGATAGTACATCCGGTAAAGAAAGTCCTTTTTTTCTTAGTTCTGATACCAGTTCCATAACCAGAGGTACATCCAACCCTATTTTTTTCAATAACTCAATCTCACTAAAGGCCTGTAAAGGAGAACCCTGATTAACAATCCTGCCTTCTGACATAACAAAAACCCTGTCAGCCTGACAGGCTTCCTCCATTAGATGGGTAATTAAAATAACTGTAATATTTTTTTCCTGATTTAAATATTTAATAATTTTTATTACTTCTTTTCTACCCATGGGATCCAGCATGGCTGTAGGTTCATCAAGGACAATACAGGAAGGTTCCATGGCAATAATTCCAGCTATTGCCACCTTTTGTTTCTGGCCTCCAGATAATTTATCAGGAGAATATCGCTGGAACCCATCCATATTTACCATTTTTAAATCCCTATCAACTCTTTTTCTGATTTGCCCAGAAGGAATACCCAAATTCTCCAGACCAAAGGCCACATCATCCTCAACCATAGT
>PWOK01000212.1 GCA_003557445.1 Halanaerobiaceae bacterium | reverse complement strand
TTTTTTTATCTACCACTTTCAAGATCATCTAGAATCAATACCCAGTCATTATCACGACCCTGTGCTGGAGTTCTAAAAACTCTTTCACCACTATTATCAAATTCATCAATATATATTTTCTCTCCATTCCTGGGATTATACCAGTGAGCTTTTACTTTTTCGCCACTTATTATACCCATTTTTATTTTAATCGGCAGTCCTGCAGGAGTGTAAATAAAAGCATAGTCTTTACCACGACAGGCCTGTAAATGATTATAACCGGGATACTGTTTAGCAATTAAGTTTTGATCTGGTACTCTCTCTAAAAATGGACGGGATTCGATCAATTTTCTCAAATACTGCATTTGTCCCCCTCCTGGTCTATCTATAGCCTGCTGCCAGATCATAATGAAATAGTCTCCCGGTTCTATAGTCATAGACCAGATAGAATGATGGCCATAAGTAATTCCAAATCCCCCGGCAAAAACACCCCAGTAAGCTGCCTGACGAATATCAGCCTGATCAAAATATCCATTTTCCGGTTTAAAAGATTTTGGATGATCCTCATAACGTGGTTCACCATCAAGAACAGGTTTGACAGGAGTTAAATTATAATCATTTTCAACTTTTTTAAAATTTTTCTCTCCTATACCATGTCCTGACTGAATCATATTAAAATCAAGCCAATCTTCTTCATGAACAAATTTTGAAGAAGAATTTCCTCCCGGTGGATGAAATGTCATCAGATGTTTTCCTTTATCTTCTTACTTTTAACCACTTAATTTCTGTTGTCATAATATTTTAACCTCCATAAAATAATTAATTATTTGGTTTTGTAGTGCAATTATAAATCGATATATTTTATAAATACTATTTAATTTTCAAGATAAACTCCATCTTCCAGTAATGTTTTTTGTAAAAGTGAATACGATAAATTTTTTGCTTTATATTTATTCTGAACACATAAAGCTGAGGCAGTTCCTGCTGCCTGACCCTGACCCATACAGCAAACTGTATTCCTGGTTGACATATGAGCTTCACGATCAGTTGTGATTAACATTCCTGCTGCCAGTAAATTATCAATTTCTGAAACACAAAGGGCCCTATAGGGAATTCCATAAGTTCCACCATTTTTTATCTGTAACCGGGGGGCAGAATCATGAAACCCATAAACCATAATATCATCTTCAAAATGCCGACCCTCAAGAATATCAGAAATACTTATATCATAATCACATTTTATTGTCCTACCTCTCCTGATACAAACAGAAGGACTGGTTCTTGCTATAAAAGCTTTTTTGCATCCAGGAATATATTCTCTGAATAATTTAATAGCCTGTTCCTGCCTCTGTCTTAACTCAAGTTCAGCTTTTACCACACTATCTCGATCTGTTGGACTAACATCCATTTTGTAATTTAATTTAATAAACATAAAATAATCATCATGTACTGTTGTTGTAACAGTAGACATACCTATTCTTCTTGCTTTTTTAATAAATTTATCTGGCAGCTTTTCACCATTAGCATCTAATCTTACTATTTGATTGCTTCTTCCACTGCGCATTCCCCTAGCATATTCTTGGACAGCATTGTGTTCTTTCATATATTCATAATATTTTTCCAAACTAACATTTCCAATCCCAATACTATTGGCTACATGGTAATCATTTAATTCAATGTAATCTGCACCAGCATAAGCTGATAGATCTCCATAACCGGTACAATCTACAAAAGATTTAGCTAAAAAAGCTTCTCTTCCCGAACGGCTTTCAACAATAATACCCTTAATTAATGAGTCTTCCATAATAGTATCTGTTAATAATGTATTAACAAATATTGATACCCCAGCTTTTTCTAACATTTCAAAAACAACCAATTTATAAATTTCTGTATCAATAGCTGTACAAACTGAATCATAATCATAACCTTCTATCATCTCAGCATGACCACTTGTGCCTCCCCTCCTGGCCAGATTGTCAACAATTTCCTGTGGTATTCCTTTTACTACCTGACGTTTTTGTGCTTCAGGAAATGCCTTCCACAGATTATAGAAACTGTGGAGGGCTGTTCCCCCTTCTACAACAATTCCTCCTGGATAACCTTTTGCTTCTATTAGAGCAGTACTACAACCCTGACGGGCAGCCGCAATAGCTGTTACAACCCCGGCTGTACCTCCTCCAGCAACAATTACATCAAATTCCCTGACAGGGATTTTTTTAGATGGTTCATGATAATAATTCATTTATTTATACCCCCTGTAAATATTTTTGTTTTTTAATTAAGGCTTAACAATAGTACCATCTGGACAACGGTCAGATCTACTAATTCGCTCAAGAAATCTATCAGAACCCCTCAATGCTTTGCTTTCTTTTCATCAATATCTATCCTTAGGCTCTGGTTTTATATTTTCCTGTAACTTTAATAACATCTTTTATTTCATTTCTTATAAATCCGGATATACTTTCTATTATATATTATTTTAAAAAACAAAAAGAGAACCGCTAATTCTAAATAATAATTATTTATAATTATCAAATTAGCGGTTTTTTGTAGTTAAACCATTAAAAAATTACAGTTCTTTGCCTCCAATAATTTCTATCTCTCTAATAACAAAATTTTCATCAGTTAAAGATACTATTTTGATTTGATCTGTGGTTATAAAGGGATCTATTTTAATAATTTTTTCTTTATCCTGGTTGTCTGTTTTTCTACCACCAGGTATTTCCTGCCATTGATTATCTTTACGATACTGCAATTTGAATCCTTCCAGTTTATCTCCCCATGAAAAACCACTATGAATAATTATATCTTCTATAACATATTCATTTTCCAGG
>PWOK01000208.1 GCA_003557445.1 Halanaerobiaceae bacterium | reverse complement strand
TAAGTTTATTCTAAAAAATAAGGATATAACCACAGGAGAAAACATTAATATAAATTACATAGTAGCCCCAAGAGTAGATGATGATTAATAATGATATTCAGTAAGATAAAAAAAATTGCGAGAAAGAGAACAAAAGTGGGGGTGGTATAAATGAGAATTAGCAAAAAAGAGGAAAAAATGATTAAAGATTTTTGGAATAGTGATTTAGATATAGAAATCATTAGAAGTAAATACACCATAATTTTAGAAAGTGATGTAGAGTATGAATATGAAAGAGATGAGAATAATGAGTGTATTGGAGTTTCTAAAAGGAAAACTCAAAATATTAGAGGTGTTTATGTGGATAAAGGAAAGGATTTTGCTGAATGTATTGTTGGAACTTATGATAATTCTTTCTCAAATCCTGATGAAGTTATCAAATTTTTAAAGAAAAATATAGATAGTAATGGTGAATTAAAATGAAAAAGATAGAAAGAAAAATTGAAAGAATTGAAAGATTAGTAAGTGAGTTACAGATTAGACTTATTTACAAATTTAAAGATGGAACTTTGACTGATAAAGAGGAACAGCATTACAATTCTTTGAAAGAGCATTTAAGTGAATTATATGATGAATTAGAAAACCAAAGAAAAAGTAGTGTTGTAGAAAATGATGCTGATACTATGAGAGATATGGTGGTGGTAGAATGAAAATAAATTTTGGAAATGTGGCTTTGAAATTTACAAATTTTAAAGTCCAAAAGGATAAAGATAAATTTGAAAATATGCCTAATTGTGATGTTAAAGGTAAAGAATTGAAATGGAATAGTGGAAAAACAGGGTATTATACTTATGTGGATAGTGGAGAAAAATTTAGTGGAAAGAGAACAGAAGTTTATAAGTATGACACTATGAAAGAAAAAGTGTTAGAAAAGACACAAAGGACTACTCATATAGATTTGGATAGTGAAGTTAAAAAGATGTCTAAAAGTGAAATGGAACAAAGATTTGTTCCTGTAAGTGAAAAATATTGTTTAAATGATAATGGTGTTTTTGACTTTTTAGATGAAAAAGAGTGTATTGTTTTTACTATACAATTAACAGAAAGTTATGGAAAGAACTTAAAAATTGGGGCGATTTATAAACAAAATGATATAATCATAATGAGAATAAATGCTCCTATTGATAAATTACAACAAATACAACAAGCAAAAGAAGGTATGGTTGATAATAGCAAGTTAGAAAAATTAGAAAATAAAAATAAGAAAGTGATTAAGAAAGTAGGATTAGATGAATTGGGAATTTAAAGAGATAAAGGAGAGATAAAATGGGAAATAAAGTTAAATTTTTGATGAAAGCAAAAGAAGGCGATAGAGATTATTATTGTTCCCTAAATCAAAAACAAAGTGCCGAACTCACATATGAATTAAAGTATGATGGTAGTAGGCATTTTGTTATTATTGATAACAAAGTTACTATAATGAGTGAGAGAAAAGTAGTGAAAAATGATAAATTTCCACATTTAGTTGATGAGTTAAAGAAATTAAATGTTAATTGTGTATTAGATTGTGAAATATATGTGGAAGGTGGCAGTGTTTTAGATTTGAATAGAAAAGACAATTGGGATAAAGCAAAAATGTGTGTATTTGATATTATTGAAAACAATAATGATGATGTAACTAATTTATCGTTTAAAGAGAGAAAGGAAATGTTTGAAAAGATAATAGAGGAATTAGATGATGATTTAATTCATAAACCTAAAAGGTGGGATAATTTTGATGAAGCGTGGAATTTTGTAGAGGACAATAAGTTAGAAGGATTAATGGTTAAAAGATTAGATGAGATATATTACAAAGGATTAAGGAGAGATGCTTGGACTAAACTGAAAAGAAAAGAAAATTGTGATGTTGAAATATTAAGACATGAGGAAGGTAGCACAAAAGGTGTTTTTATTGTAGAAATGCCCACAGGTGTTAAAGCAAAGGTTTCAGGAACAAGTGTGGATATAGTGGATTATTGGAAAAAGAATAAACCAAAATATATGGAAATAAGTTATATGTTTATAACAAAAGAAGGAAAACCTTTTCAACCTGTGTTTGAAAAGTTTGTAGAGTGATTTATATGAAAATAATTGGAGATGATAAATATGGAAACTGATGAAATAATAGTTGAGGAGATAATGTTTGAGGAATTAGAGGAAGGATTTTATGAGTGGGTAGCAGAAAACAAAAGTTATTTATCAATGAAATTTGTTGATAAAGATGAGAATTATGATGAGTTTATTGAATTTTGTCGTGAGGAATATAATAATTGTTATAGGTGGTAATGATGAAATTAAATAGAGATGATATAAATGTCTATACAGCAGTAGGAAGCAGAAGCAATCATATTTTTTTAAATATTGATAAAATGGATATTTTATTATCTTTTGAAAATTTGGAAAAATTGTTTAGATATTTAGATACATTAAATATAAATGATTATGATAAGATTAAAAATGAAATAAAAATGAATTATGAAAAGGAAGTGAAATAATGGTTGAGGGAAGTAAGTTTAAAATAAAAGGAGAACAAAGGTATATATTATGTAGCCATGAGGATAGTAAATTTATTGGTATGGAAAGAAATATACCTGTTTTTAGATGTAAGTTTTGTAATAAAGTATTTTTTAAAGGAGAGTGATGAGGAATGAAATTTTATATTAACGAACATGATATAGAGGAATTACCTAGATGGGTAGAAGCAGCCGATTATGATGAGGCGAGAAAAGAATTAAATAAACTTATTGGAATAATAAGTGAGGAAGATTTGGAGAGTGATGAATAATGAATAGTGGAGATGAAAGTATAGTTAGAGTTAATCATGAGGAACTTAAAGATTTGATAAAAGTTTGTGTAGAAACACAAAAACCTTTGTTTGTATGGGGAGCTGTTGGGATAGGAAAATCTCAAACATTTAGAGATATAACAAAAGAAATGGATATTGGATTTATAGATATGAGATTATCTCTTAACCAAGATCCGAGTGATATAAGAGGTTTGCCTAATTTTGAAAAAGACGAAAATGGAAATGTAAAATCTACTTTGTGGGTAACACCAAAAGTATTTCCAAAAGAAGGAAAAGGGATATTGTTTTTAGATGAATTGAATTTAGCACCTGCTTCAATTCAGGCAAGTGCGATGAGTTTGACTTTGGATAGGAGAATAGGAGAATACAAATTACCTGATGGTTGGGTAGTATTTGCCGCAGGAAATAGGTTAGAGGATAGAGCGAATGTGTTTGAAATTCCAGCACCTTTGAGAAATAGATTGTTACAAGTAGAGTTAGTGAGTGATAAACAAAAAACAATTGATTTTATGACTGAAAAAGGAATACATCCTGATATAGCAAGTTTCTTAATGTGGAAACCTGAATATTTACATACATTTAAGGATAATCCTGACGCAAGTGTATTCGCAACACCGAGAACATGGAACGATTATGTAGATAGAATTATAAGAACAGTTGAAAATCTAAAAATGGAACTAAAAGCATATATGATAGGTTCAGCAGTAGGAAATGGAATAGCAAGAGAATTTATAAGTTTTAGAAAATTACACAATAAAATTGATTTAAATGAACTACTGAATAATCCTAAAAAGGTAAAAGAGATAACAAAGATAGACGAACAATATTGTTTAGTTTCAGCATTAGCAAGTAAATACACATCAAATAGAAAATTATTAACAAAAGTTTTAGATGTTTGTAACAATTTTCAAGACGCAGAATTTGGAATATTATTAGCAAGATTACTTAAAAATGGTAACAAATATTTCAAAGCAGATTTCAAACAATTAGCACGAAAGAAAGACAATATTGTTAAAACATTTATTGAAAAATATATGAAGTATATTGTAGATGAGGATATCAGGGATTTATAAAATTATGAAAAAAGGAGATGACTAAAATGACTTATAATTTAGATACTGAAATGAGTGAAAAAGATGAAATAATCAAAGCAAAGGCAATATTACAAAAAGAAAATCCTTTCTTTTCATATATAGTGTCTATGATGAAATTTAAAGAAATTCCTGAAGGACAATTTCCTAAAGGAACTTTTGCGGGTGTTAATTCCAAAGGAGAATTGATTTATGAAAAAGGAAAACTTAAACAATTTAGCAATAATTTAATAAGGACAATATTGGCTCATGAGGCGTTACATGTAGCACTTTTTCATTTGAATAGGAGATTAACAAATCATCCTATGTTATGGAATATAGCAGTAGATATAGTGGTTAATAATATGTTAGAAAAAAATGGTTTTAGTTTATTAGAAGGTGGAATTTGCCCACAGTATGATAAAGTAGAAATAGATGGACTTGTTATTAAAGATATTAGTGAAAAAACAGCAGAAAATGTATATGCTGAAATAGTAAGATATTGTGAGGATAATGAACTTACTAATGATAACAAAGGAAATGAAAATGGAGATAATGAGGGAAATAGCGAAGGAAATAATGATGAAAGTGGAGATGAAAGTGGAGATGAAAGTGAAGGAAAAAACACTTTTGAAAAATATAATGGTTTTGACGAACATCAAATGAGTAATAATGTATTAGATGAGGAAAAAGAGATTAAAAAATGGAATCAAATAATAATGGATGCTTTAACACATAGCAAAATGAAAGGAAAAGCACCAAAGGGTATGAAAAGATTGATAGATAGTTTAACAAAACCTGAAATTTCGTGGAATTTGTTATTACAGAAATATATAAGAAGGCAAATACCTGTGGATTTTACTTATTCCAAACCTAATAAAAGAAGTGTATCGACAGGTGTTTATATGCCTGATAATGTTAGAGAAAATATTGAATTAGTTGTTACTGTTGATACAAGTGGTAGTGTATCTCAAAAATTATTAACAAGATTTTTAAGTGAAATTGTAGCAATTGTGAAATCAAATTCAAATGTAAAAGGAACTGTATTATTTGGAGATTGTGATTGTAATGAAGTGATAGAAATAAAAAATGGGAATATACAAAAATTATTAAGTGCTGATTTTAAAGGTGGTGGTGGAACAAGCCATGTGCCTTTTTATGAGTGGATACAGGAAAATAAACCTTTGACAAAGTTAGTTATTAATCTTACTGATGGATATACTGAGTTTCCTGATGATGATTTTTCAAAGAGTTTAAACTCTTTATGGGTTATTCCAAAAAATGATAATACAGATATACCTTTTGGAACATTAATAAAAGTTATGGAGGATTAAAGATGAGATGTAATATATGTAATGTTATTGTTAAAAATTTAGATAAAGAGTTACAGAATATAGAAAAGAAATTCATAAATAAATATGGTATATGTTCTTTTGCTATGAAATAGGTTTATTAAGAAAAAAAGAAAAAGGAAGTGATGAAAATGAAAGAAAGTGATGAACTTGAAAATAAGAAATTAGAATTAAAAAGAAAACAAAAAGAATACAACAATTTAAATGAAAGAATTGAAAATGTAAAACAAAATTTTAAAAATGATTATAACCAAATAAAATCTGAAAGATTAAGAAATTATAAAAATAGTGAGTATTATGAAAAATTTAAAAAACTAATTAAATTAACAGGAAATAAATGTTATGATAATTTAATTAAAAAGTTTAAGGAAGAGTGGAGAACATTTACTAATGGTATTGGAAAGCATGTATGGAAATCTGATATAATAGTTTGTGATGATAAGTATTATAAAAAAATTTTATATATTAGTCAAACAGGTGTTGGAATAATAACTCCTTACTCTAATAGAGGAGATTTTTCTTTTTTTTGTCCTGAATATATTAAGTATATTATTGATAATAAAGATGAAGTATTGAAGCATATTAAACCAACTTATAAAGATAAATTTGAGAATATGCTTGATAAGATTAAAGAAATGAATATTGATTGGGATAGTTTAAGTAAGTTGAATGATGATAATTACAGTTTAGAAGTATCTCCTTTTAATCAGGAGAATTATGATGGCGATGTATCTATAGAAACAGAAACTAAATATAAAATTGAATTAGAAAGAGGTTCTTGGTTATATATTAATGGTTGTAGTTTGACTAATATTTACAGTAAAACTCTTTTTGATGTAAAGTTTGATGAATATTTACAAAGATGTGTAAATTTGGATTTAAAAGAAGCTTATGAAAAATTTAATAAAAAATTAACAGATGAAATGAAAAAATTAGATGAATTTGAAAAAATTGTTAATCTAATAAAATTAGAAAATTCAGCAAGTAATATAGCAAGTGCTTTATAAAAAGGAAGGATAAAATGAAAGAACTATTTGAAAAAATAAATATATTACAAAATTGTAATTCATCACATAAGATATTGGAGAGTTTGTAAAATGAAAGATAAAAAAATAAAGAAAAAAATAGTAGTTGATAAGATTAAGATAGGAGAAATTTGTTTAAAGGAAAGTTTAAAATGTGTTCCTTTAAAAATGGAAGTAAATGAATTTAGTGAGTGGGCTGTAGTATCTTTTAGTGGAAAGTTATTAGGATTAGATATAAGTGAATATAGTATAATAAGAGATTTAGGTTGGAAAATAAAGAGTTCAAATTATATATGTTTTGCCAGGCCCATTAGTAAAGCATACAAATCTTTTAAGAGATTAGTAGATAAAACAAATGATTATTATACCATTACTCTAAAAAAGAATTTTGATGAGAATACAATTTTAGATATTTTGAAATTTAAAAATGAGGGTTATTATGAAAGATTATAAAAACAATTTTATAAGAGTAAAAGATATAAAGATAACATTAGATAAAGAAAAAACTCTGCATGAATGGGCTACAGATACATTTAATTCATTTACGATTAGATTAAAAGATTTAAAAAACAATAAATATAAAATAAGTTCATCTTTTTTAGAAATAAAAGGAGATATGACTGCTATGGATAATAAAAATGGTGTTTTAGGAATTCCAAATAATTTTTGTTATATAGAAAAAGAATTATTATATCATCGTCATAATCTATATGTAACAATTTATTCATTATCAAAAGAAAAACATAAAGAATGGTTAGAAGATAATTTTATTGAAAATTTATGAGGTTTTTAAAATGGGTTATATTATAAATAAAAATAGAAAAGAAATGATTGATTTAAAGAAATTGAAACACATATATAAATTTACTTCATTTTTTGAGCGAAATTGGAATAATAGTGTTATTCATTACGAAAATGATATAGACAAATTAAAAAATTATGTAGATATTACAGATTACATAGAAAATTTGAAATTTTTTAATAGTATTTCAGATTATTATATTATTAATCTTGACATGCGAGAAAAAATATTAATTGTAAGACAAACACAAACACAATCAAAATTTTCATATTTTAATAAGGATAATTTATTCAAAAAATGGAATAATTGTAAATTAATAGTATATGAAAGTATAAATAATTCGTGGGATAATATATGGAGTGAATTACCTAAAGATACTTATAATTTCTCATGGAACAGTGATATCAGTAAGCATTTAAGTTTCTTTTTATTTCATTTTATTGATATTACAAACGATATATATGAGGTGGTATGATGAGATTAAAAGATTTGGTAGAAATAAAAAAAGATATGAAAAAGGCAGATTTTTGGTTGGATAAAAACTTTGAGGTAGTTAATGAATACAATAAAAATAATATAGGCTTTAAAATTGTAAAGAAAAATATAATACTTTCAGATTTTTTAAAGTACTATTTAGAATATTCTATACCAAAGTGGAAATTACAACAAAAATTGAATATTACTTTTTTTAGAAATTTAGAAATAGAAAGTGTAAAGGAGGTGGTTAAATGGTAAAAATAGAAGAATATTATTTTGTTTGTTTTGAGCCTAATGTAAAAAGTGCGACAGGTTCAATTGTAGTGAATAATATGGAAGAAGGCAAAGTAGTATTATGGGCCGAAAAGCCAACTTTTAGACAAATAAATAAATATTTAGATACAAGTGTGTTTGGATATACTATTTGTAAAGATTGGTTTAGTGAGGAAGAATTAAAATTTTGTAAAATACATAAAAGGAAAAAAAAGAAAAAGGAGTGATGTAAAATGGTAGTAGTAAAATGTTCTTTAAAAATAGAAAAGGAAATAGAAGCAGATAATAAAAGAATTAAAAAGGAGGATTAAAAATGGGAGCTGATTTATATATATACGATGAAAAAGGCAATGAAGTAGCTTATTTTAGAGATAGTTATAATATGTGGAATGTTTTATGGCGATTAAATGGAAGTTATTGGGAAATGGCTAATAATTTAGAAACAGATAAAGAAAAAATTGAATATTTAAAATCAAAATTAGAGATGTTAAATTATAAAAAAGAAGAGTGGAAAGAATTGTTCAAAGAAAAACATTACGTATACTTTTGTAGAGAAGCAGATAAGTTAAAGGAATGGGTAGAACTTGCTGAAAAATGTTTAAACAAAAAAGGATACAAAATAGGATGGTGTGTTTAATATGAAAAAACTAAAAATAAATGAAACATTTTTTTGTAGATGTCAAAGAAGGAGTTGATTTAAATGAGAAAAGGAGAGACATATAAAACAAATTGTATAATTTGTAATAGAACGCATAAGACAACAAAAGGTTCTGCAAATGAAAAAATTTGTATTAATTGTAGGGAGGTTTAATATGATGAGAAAATTTTATACATTAGTAATAGACAAAAAGGAAAATTTGTCTACCTTAAAAGAAGCAACAGATAAAGATTGGGAAATTAAGGGATATACTAAAAATAGTATAGTTTTAACAAAAATGGAGGAGAAAAATGAAAGAAGATGATAAATTTGAAACTATTTTTGAAAATGATTTATTTAAAGGATTTAAATTGAAAGAAGAAAATAAAGATGATGGATTAGATGCATGGATTACTGTGAACGATGGTGAGATGCTTTATTACATAGGTGTTTGGAATAAAGTTAGGATTATAAGCAAAATAGATATTAAAAGAAAAAATATAACATTGGCTTTTGTAAGAAATTCAGACAATTTTGGAACAAGAATAGAGATGGATAGAATGGAATTTTTAGATTTTTTAAATAGTGTAATTGAAAATTTTGGAGAACCAACAACTGTTAAGTCGTATATACACTTAAAAAATCAAGACGAAGTTAATGAAGAAATAGAAAAAGGAGTGATGTAAGATGGATTATTTTAATTGTAGAAATTGTGAAAAAGAATTCAAAGAACCATTTGATTATCATCCTTACAACAAAATAAAAAGGAGGTGTTAAAAATGAATAGTGAGAAGTTTAATTCAAATCCAACGATTCAAATAACTTTAAACGGAAAAAACTACGAAATGACATTAAACGAATTAAAAGATTTATTGACAAACTCAATACAAACAAAAGACAAATACAAAGAAGCTTATAATTTATTATTAGAATATTGGGATAGTTTAGACAAAGAACAAAAAACTGAAGCCAACAAAGAATTAAATAAAATATTTGGAAAAGGGCATTCAGAATATGTGGAGTGGTAAAGATCCAAAAACATTGTAGTCGGGGCAACGCCCCGACAATCTCCATGTGAGTTGTGAGTAGTTGTTTCCAAATGTGAGGATATTTCATAAAATTTCTTTATATTTATAAACTTTTCTTTTATTTTTTATAAATTATTTTTCTACTTTTTTCATAAGTTTTTATCTTTTTTTTTATATGTTTAGGCAAACAATCCCAACACAAAATACCATAACGAGTAGGCATCTTTTTATATTTTCCACAATTACTACACCAATTATGTCTTACTTTGTGTATTGGTTTTTTCATATTAAGTTTTTTTCTTGTTACCATTTCTTGTTACCATTTCCTATGGATGTTTACACAATGGGCCTAAAGCATAAAAAGATTGACAAGTCATATTATCAGGATTTATAATAAGCATTTCCATTACTTTATTTGGTGGGTCGTAGTTTAAAGTTTTTACTCTATGTATGATGTTTGGAGAACAAAAGTTAGAAAGATAATTTATGTCTTTAGAACCTAACTTTCCTACTATCTTATATTTTATGTGTGGAAATAATTCTTCGTTTAGAATATTGAATGATTGGCTCATTATTTGAATGTTCCAATTTTTGTATCGGCCCAGTGTTAAGACATCTATTACTTTTTTTACTGATAAATATTCACTCATTTTCATACCTTTACCAACAAGTTTGTTTGCATCATCTATTACTAATAGTTTATTTTGTTTTGGAAATATATTCTTTGAATATAAATCTGATATTATTTTTCCAGCATAAAAAGATGCTTGACTTTCTTCTGGTTCTAATAAAGAAATGTTTACTACTTTTTCATTTTTCCAGTCTTGTTCTATGTTTATTTTAGGATAATTTCTGCTAAATAAATTTTCTCTTGTTAGGTATTGGAATATTTGTATTAAATTTTCTTTTGAAGAGTATGGTATTTTTATATGTTTTATTTTATCTAATATTTCTTGACCTTCTTGTATATTTGATTTTAGAAGCCAAGGTTTTATTATGTCGAGAAAAGCCATTCTTGCCCGAGGAGATATTCCTAATGTTGATGCTTGTAAGTCGTCTGATATATCTTCAAATTGATAAGCAAATGTTCCAAATGTTTTGAGATATTCATTTCCAAAGAATATCTTATTTTCTTCTGCTTTTTTCCTTGCGAAAGAAGGCATATAACATTTCATGTTAATTGCTTTTGGTTTTTCCCATGGTAAGATGTATTGATATTGTTTTGTTTTAAATTTTGCAAAATACATTTCAAAACCTTTACAATCAAAAATAAGTGTTTTCATTTTAGCTTTTTCTATATAAAAATGAAGCATTCTTTTAAATAAACGGCTTTTTCCGTATCCAGTACCTGCGATAATAGCAAGAGAAAACTGGTCCTTTGGGTCTACATGGATATAAACAATATCTTCTTCTGGAACATATAATTTTCCACGAGGAGTATAATATGAAAAAATAGGTTTTTTTGTTCCTACAGGTATTTTAAATGATTTCTGAGACCAAGATTTTTGATTATAATTATCTAATATTAATCCCATTCTACGCAAATCCTTTAAACTTTCTGTTTAATATTTCATTAGGAACATCTAATAAATCCCAATTATTCCTAAATATTTCATATTTTCCATGTTTAGTTACTGTAGTTGTTGTTTGTTTCTTATCCCATTCATCAAATACTACTGAAGGAATTAAATAAAAATCTAAACATTTTGTTTGAATTATTAATAAATCTCTAGTTAAATCATTTGGATATAAATTAACT
>PWOK01000263.1 GCA_003557445.1 Halanaerobiaceae bacterium | reverse complement strand
ATTTGATGACAGCAAAAAAGATGATAAAACCAGTTCAGTTTTACTGGTACAGGAAAAAACAGACTGGCTCAGATTATATCTTCGTCGGGAAGTAGGAACAGCCAGTATATATGAACATAATAGGACAATTCTGGGTAATCATACAGAAATCTTTATAATTGAATTTATCAATCAGGGTAAATATATTAATGAAAGGTCTATTGCTAATATAGGTAGTGAACTGGCAGCTCACCTTATCCATTTAGTAACTGGTAAACGGGTTAAATATGAAGAATATAAATATCAGTTTGCTATAGAGAAATTATATTTTTTCTTTAATACTCTTTTAGCAAAAGATGATCCAGATATTAAATTAAGATCAGTTGAGATTAATAATTTTACACTGGCAAAAAACCCAATTCTAAAATTAAAAGTAGAAGACAAAAAGTCAGATCTGGCAGATGCCATTTTAGATATGGAAGAAAGTGATTTTAATATTTTTTCTGATATAGATAATTATGATAATATTAAAAGAATTGATATAATTTATCGGGAAAATGAAAGAGATGATTTTAATGTAATACCCCTTTATCCTGTAATAATGGATGATAATAAAGCTGCTTTACAATTTTCCAACAAAAATCTTGCCTCAAGAAAGAATGATAAATTCATTTCACATATGGAAAATATATATGGAATATATGCTGTTCCAGGATAAAAAACAAGGAATATATTTTTTTTACAAGAACTATATAATATATAGAACAAATTATCATTTTATTAAAATAACACAACAGGGAGGATATCAATGAAAAAACTTGCTAAATTTTCTCTTAGAATTTTATCAATTTATTTCCTGGCAGATTTTTTTATTGTTTGGTTTCCAAGTATTTTACAGGTGTTTATATCAGGAGGACTTGGTAGAAGTAGAAATGAGCTAATACTCATGTTTGTTCATCATTTATTGAAATTGGCTGTGGCATTAATTTTATGGATCTTTGCCAATCAGATATCAGTTGTTATGGTTGGTAAGGATAATCTAAAATTTACAGAAGAAATAAATTATGAAAGATTGTATATTTTGGCCTTTTCAGTACTGGGAATTATAATTTTGTCAAGAAATATACCACTATTAATTCACCACATACTGGGAGTGTTTTTTAATACTTTTGGTCAAACGTTAATACCACAACGGCTGACAGCCAGTATTATTCGGAGTATTATTGGGTTATTGCTGATATTAAAGTCAAAAAATATTACTAATTTTATTGAAGAAGTATGAAATCTGCGAAAACCCTGATTTAACTGAAGCAATTAGAAATGAAGATAAACTGGAAAAGATAATCAGAAATAAGGAAATAGATTTTTTAATAGGAGTCAATTTAAAAACACTTAGATATGAGCTTAATCTTGAAGAAAAGGTATTAAAGGACGAGTTGTGGGGAGGATTCCTTCGCCGTAGAAATGCAATTGATAATCTGGTTGTATCCTGTACAGCTATACTGAAATTAAGTCTGGTAGATACAGATAATAATCAAGAAATTATTAATGAAAGGTCCAGGGGAAAATATGAAGGAAATTTATATAAAATAGAAGATGGTCAATTACAAATTGCTGATCTAAAACCAGGAACTGATTATAGTTTTCTGATTAAAGAATCAATTAAGGAGTCTTTAAAAAACAAAGGTTTATATTAAAGTAAATTACTTATATTTTCTACATTGAAAGTAAATTACTTATATAAAAGCAGGGATTATGCCTTCTGTGAAAACAGGAGGTATTTTTTTTGTTAGAAGAACTTACTATATGGAAGTTCTTATGTTATAATTAAATTCCAAAGAAAAGGATGTAGAATATTTTTGTTCAGGGAGGAAAAAATGAAAATTAAAAAAAGTTCATATTATATTATTTTATTTATATTGTTAAACACATTACTATTTACTGTTATAACAAGGGGTTTGAGTGTTGAGGATGAAATCAGTCAACCTGATATATTTCGCATTTCTGATGCTGTGGCACCGGGTGAACTGGTGACAGTATACGGAGAGGGTTTGCTTCCAGAAAGCCTTAAAATCAAACTGGATGATTCAACCCTATCACAACCTTCTAAAGAAAGTAAACAGCTGGAAATAGTTCAGACTGACTCTCAGGGACATTTTGCTGTTGCCCAAATACCTGACAGCTTTGATGCTGGTACCTATGCCCTGTTTGCAGGAAATGAATATGGCTGGAGTGAACCACTGGTTCTTAACTCGGCCAGACCTAAATGGCTTTCTACAGATCAGACAGCAAAAGGGTTAGAGATTAAATTGGTTGGTAGAAATATGGATGGTCAGGAATTCAAATCAAAACAAAATACACTTGTAAAACTGGTAAATGGTAATAATCAATATAAAACTGAAATAATTAGTCTAAATCCTTTTGCAGTTGAATTTGTAGTTCCTGATACAGTTCCTCCAGGATTATATGATGTTCAGGTCAGCAATGATGGTGGGACTGTATGGAAAAGTCTTCAAAATGATCAGAAATTAAATGTTATTGAAAAAGGTGAAGACCCCCTGGAACTTGGAGTATTTTGGGCAAAAGACTTTAATTGGAACAATCGCTTTGATGTAAAAGATTATGGGGCAAAAGGTGATGGTGATGTGGATGATACTGCAGCAGTTCAAAAGGCCATAAATGCTGCCAGAGATGAAGGAGGTATTATTTACTTTCCTGCTGGAATTTATAATTTAAAAAGAATACAATTACCTGCAAATATAGTATTGCTTGGAGAAAACCAGGATGATGTAGTACTAATGGCCAGTCCGGATTCCGGTGATCAAACTTTTATTAGTAATAGGACAGGTAATGT